>JAFYJR010000103.1 GCA_017538005.1 Clostridia bacterium
ACCAAGATAGTCCAGTCTGACATCAGCGATGAAATGCGTCGTTCATTCCTCGACTACTCCATGTCAGTCATCATCTCCCGCGCGATTCCCGATGTACGGGACGGCTTAAAGCCCGTACACAGAAGAATAGTATATACGATGCACGAAAACGGCCTCACGCCTGACAAGGCGTACAGAAAGAGCGCCGATACCGTCGGTGCCGTGCTCGGTCGTTATCATCCTCACGGTGACGCGTCTGTCTATGATGCAATGGTCCGTCTGGCGCAGGACTTTTCAATGCGCTATACACTTGTTGACGGTCACGGAAACTTCGGTTCAATAGACGGCGACCCGCCTGCGGCTTACCGTTACACAGAGTCTCGTATGTCGAAACTCTCCGTCAAGATGATGGCGGATATCGACAAGGATACGGTTGACTTTATTCCGAACTACGACGACCGTCTCAAGGAGCCCACCGTTTTGCCGGTTCGTTTCCCGAACCTCCTCGTTAACGGCTCAATGGGTATCGCCGTAGGTATGGCGACGAACATACCTCCTCATAACCTCAGAGAAGTTATAGACGGTATGTGTGCCGTTATTGATAATCCCGACATAGAAGTCGCGGAGCTTATGGACCACATTCCGGGCCCGGACTTTCCGACTGCCGGTATTATCATGGGCCGCTCGGGTATCCGCGCGGCGTACGCCACCGGCCGCGGCAGGATAGTAGTCCGCGCCCGCACGGAGATAGTCGAAAAGGCCAACGGCCGCTACGAGATCAAGGTAACCGAGATCCCTTACGGTGTAAACAAGTCCCGACTGATAGAATCCATTGCCGATCTTGTAAAAGAGAAGAAGGTTGAAGGCATCGCCGATGTCAATGACTACTCCTCAAGACACGGTATCTACATCTCCATAGACATAAAGCGTGACGCAAATCCGAACGTCATCTTAAATCAGCTCTTCCAGTACACACAGCTTCAGTCATCATTCGGTGTAATCAACCTCTGCATTGTTGACGGTCAGCCGAAGATACTGACGCTCAAGGAATACCTTCAGGAGTTTATCAACTTCCAGAAGGACATAGTTACGAGAAGAACGAAGTTTGAACTCAAGAAGGCACAGGAGCGGGCACATATCCTTGAAGGTCTCGCCAGAGCGATAGACATTGTCGACGATATCATCGCGACAATCCGCGCCTGCAAGGGCGGACAGGCGGAAGCCAAGATTGCCCTTATGGAAAAATTCGAGTTTGATGAGCCGCAGGCTGCCGCAATCGTAGCCTTCCGCCTCGGACAACTAGCAGGCCTTGAGATTCAGAAAATTATGGATGAACTCGATTCCATCCATGCCCGTATAAAGGAACTCGAGGCAATTCTCGCCGACGAGACCATCCTTATGCAAATCATCAAGGATGAGTCCCGCGAAGTTGCAGAGAAGTTCGGCGATGAGCGCCGCACGGAAATCTGCAACATCTCCGGCGAGGTTGACATTGAAGACCTCATTCCCGAGGAAGTCTGTGTATTCACGCTCACCGAGATGGGTTACATCAAGCGTATGCCCACAACCGAGTACTCCGTACAGCACAGAGGCGGTCGCGGCATTTCGGGCATGACTCAGAAAGAGGACGACATCACATCAACGATGTTTACATGCTCGACCCACGACTTCGTAATGTTCTTTACAAACCTCGGCCGTACATACAGGCTTAAAGGATATGAAGTTCCCGAGGCCTCACGCCAGGCAAAGGGCACGAACATAGTAAACGTTCTTCCGCTAATGCCCGGCGAGCGCGTAACATCAATGCTCCGCGTACCTGAGGTAGAAGGCGAAGAATACATCTGCATGATGACCAAGAAGGGTATCATCAAACGTACTCCTCTCGTCTCATACAAGAACGTCAGAAAATCCGGCCTCATCGCCATTAATCTTGACGATGACGACGAGCTCTCCTGGGTTCGTCTCACCTCAGGAAACGACGATCTCCTCGTTGCAACGCACGAAGGTATGTCCATCCGCTTCCATGAGACGGATGCCCGTGAACTCGGCAGAACTGCCCGAGGTGTTAAGTCAATCTCCTTCAAGAAGAGCGACGATTTCGTTGTCGGTTTTGATGTAATAAACAACGAAGCGACGGTTCTCACCGTCTCCGAAACAGGTTTCGGCCGTCGCTCAAGTCCGGATGACTACAAGGTTCAGAAGCGCGGCGGTTCGGGTCTCTTAAACTACAGAGTCGAGCGTTTCGGCAAAGTTGCCGCCATCCGTATGGTTGAGCCCGAAGACGACCTCATTATGATTTCCGCCAATGGCGTAATCATCCGTATCAAGTCTGAAGAAATCAACTGCGTAACCCGTCCCGCGAAAGGCGTAAAAGTCATGCGCATAAAAGAGGATGAGGACAAGGTAATCACTCTTGCCGTCATCCGCGAAGAATGGGAAAAACAGGAAATAGAAGCAGACTCAAAAGAAGAACCTGAAGAGGCAACCGAAGAAACAAAAGAATAAAACAAAAAAGGCTCCGCAAAAGCGGAGCCTTTTAATTGTTTAACTGTTAATTGTAAATTGCGC
>JAFYJR010000104.1 GCA_017538005.1 Clostridia bacterium
TCATATTTGCTCTCTGCTATCTTGTTCTGTTTGTACTCTGGGTGCAGGGTATCTCAAATGCCGCTGACGGAAAAGCGAAAGAACTTCCGTTTATCGGCACTTGGGAACTTCTGGACCTTGATTAAAACAAAATTAAAGAAGGCTTGGTTTCCCAAGCCTTCTTTTTATTTGTCCAGATGTCTGATGTATCTGAAGGTTTCTTTTTCACCCTTTTCTGCGAGCATTGTAAGGAGTTCCGTGAGAAAAGCCATGGTGTTTTGGTGCATCGGCACTTTTGAGCCGTGGCCCTGTAAATACTCGAGAGGGGATCTGTCGGTATATTCCTTCTTCTTGTATACTTTGCAGGCTGCAACGCGGTCACAGAACATCTCAACGGCATATTTTTCGGGCATTTCAACGGGCTCGACCGTATGGGTGAAAGTGTTGTAGTCCGTCCAGTATTCGAAATGATGTTTGTTGCGGCCCTTGTGGTGCATCCAGGCGGTGGAATAACCCTTGTCTTTTCGCTCCGCGTCGTTCGGACTGCGGTTGCCCTGGTAGTACTTCGCGCCTATAAGAAACTCGGAAGGGTAATACTTGGTAAGGTCGTGCGTGATTCCCTGCAGGGGAATGCCTGCCCTGAAGCAGTGCAGCATGACCAGAAATCTGTGCTTGTTTACCGTATGTAAGTGTCTTATGGCGTTTTGAATACTCAAAGCTTAATCCTCGTCTGAATTTGAAACGGGAGCCTGCATGTCAATAACTTTGAATTCGCCCTTCGCGTCTTTTGTGACGAAGACGATTTTGTCAAAGTCGTCAGTGTATGTAGTGTCGCTCAAAAGAAGAACGTGTTTGAATGAGACACGGCAGCTGTACAGTGAATCCGAGTATTTTGTCAGACCGGATACCTGCATATCGTCGTTTCTGTATCCGTTGTGCGCCTTTACGAACATCGTAATGCTTGAAGCCACGTTCTTGTAGAAGGGAGTGGATGTGTCGCAGAGTGAAGCAAGTGCTCCGAGACCGCCGTCTTTCTGCATATACGCTGCGTATGCCACAGCTGCTTTCTCAGCGATTTCCTTAATCTTGTCGCCGGTCGCCTGGTCGATGGTCTGGGCAACGGTATAAGTGTTGCCGTTCTGTGAAACTTCAACCGCAACGCCGTTTTCCGTGGCAGCTACCGTAGGGGTGTCGGAGAGCAGACCGGTGATTTTCGCGGTCTGTGTGGGTGTGAGTGTCTTGACATCCACAGTCTCGGGAAGAGACTTGAATTCATTGTCCGTACGGAGATCATCAGGCACCGCTATACCGTTGACGGTGATTTCGGTTCCCTTGGGAACAACGATTTCTATTGTTTTCAGAAGGTTCTTTGAGAGTTCGACATGGTCTACATCATATCCCTTGTCGAGCTTGTGTTTTTTAAGATAGACATTAAGTACCTTCTCGTCGCCGGCTTTGATGACGAAGGTCGCGTCGATGCCTTCCGGTTTGAAAGAACTGTGGGCAATGGAGTACTCTTTGCCTTCAACGGCAGCACTCAGAACACCCTTAAGGTTTTCCTCGGTCTCGAATTCGGAAATTTTAAGATCCATGTCTTTTACGAGACCTTTGTAGTCGCCCTTCTGCAGGTAGTTTGTGATTATGGTATTTACTATTGTCGCCGGTTGTGACTTCTCGTATGAGCGCAGCCAGGTGTAGAGCACCGCAAGTCCCGCGATAAGCAGGATGAGGAACAGTACTATTACCGAGAAGTATATTTTATAGAACTTTGATTTCTTTCTCATGATTCATCCCTCGGCATTACGATAAAGTATGTTGGAATTCTGCGCGGTTTCGTGAAGGCTTTATAGCGGTTTACGAGACCCTGCTGCTGATATTCGTCAAGACCGTTCTTGTCAATCTTGTAGGCGTCCCAGTAATCGCGGTAGTAGAGCATGCTGGAGGAGCCGCCGTCGAGCGAACCCGCAGTTACGGCGCCGTACTCGACCATGAGGTCTATCATGTCGTTTCTCGTGGCGCCGACGCTCTCCGCCGAGCGGCCGTCAGTTACAATCATGATGACAGTGCCGTCAGCGCGCTGTCCTATGGCTGTCTTCTGGGCTATGCCGAGGTTGTCATCGGCGTAGTTGAGTTTTACATTGTCGCCGTCACGCTCTATGATTACATTTTTGTACATAAAGCAGCAGCCGTCGCGAATTCCCATCTCGTCTGCCTTCGCTTTGCTGAGACCTTCGACGCAGACGAGATTGTTGTCTTTGTCAAAACCTATGAATGTGCCGCCTGTGGATGAACCCCATACGCATTTGCCCTGGGAGTAGGTGAGACCTATGGGCTGGGCGCCGGTGCCCTGTCCGCCGGGATCGGCGAATTCGCCGCCGTTTATTGCGGCCACGCACTTATATTTGTCGGCGATTTCAAAGATACGCATACCGGCTGTGGCACCGGCGAAGTTATCCGAGGAAATACCGAGATTTACTCTAGAGGGGTCTTTTATCAGGAGGACATATGCTTTGTAGTTGGGCTCCTGACGGAAGATGAGTTTCATGCCGTCTACGGCATTTGACCACTCATCGTCTTCCTCTTCGGTAATGATGTCGTCAATTGCGACAACATCCGTGTTTACGGAGTTGCTGGCATCCATGATGTCCTGAATGGTCTTTTCCGAAAGGAACAGACCCGGTACCCATTTCGTGGCGCTGGCCTGTTTTGCGGAAAGTACGCAGATGTTGCGTATCGTCGGACTCGGACCGTATGAGATAACGAGGCAGACTGAAGCTATGGTTATAATCAGCATGAGAAGGAGAGTGAAGAGGCACAGGAAGAATCTGCCGACATGATTCGGTTTCTTTACCGCGACTTCAGCGTAATCGTCGTCGTAATAATCCGGTGTCGGCGCTTTCTTTGCCTTTTTTTGCTTTTTCGGTTTTACTTTTTTGACCTTTTTAGGCTTTCTGACGGGCTCTTCATCGAAATCTTCGAAGTCATCCTCGGGTTCCTGCTGTTTAAAGGAACTCACGGGGATGTAAACCTCCCTTGTCTGAATTCTCGGGGAAGTTTCCTTCTCGGTCGGTGACGAAATAGTCCGCGCAGGGGGAGTTCTGCTCACCCTTTCCGCACGGGGCGGTTCTTTCTTTACGGGCGCTGTGGTATCTTCATCTTCGTTGACGAGATATCTTGCAGCCAATTCTTCTAAATCATTCATACTGTTTTCTCTCCGTCTGTCTCATTAATTTTTGAAGCTTTATTTGCAAACACCCAGCTTCTCTGGATACGGTAGTTCACAAAGAAGATGATGGTGTCAACGACTATCTTAAGAAGCGTCGTGATAAATGTTGCGCCGTCCGGTATGGGCAGAAGCCGTACGAGCGATGTTACGGCGAAGGCGGATACGAACATCTGCGGTATCGCGAGCGCGTAGTATTTGAAAATCGTGTTGTCTTTCTGCTTTTCGTCCTTTTTCTCGTAGGTGAAGACTTTCTTCTTGTTTATGGTGTAATTTACAACCGAGGAAATCACGCGGGCGATGACGGTCGCGAAGAACTGGACGAGTGTCATGCTTTTGCCGAAGAGGGAGAATGCCGGGCCCGTGAAACCGACAGTTGTCAGAATCTTGAGCGCTATGGCAAAGATGGTTATGTCAACGAGGAATGAAATCGCCGAGCTCGCGACATAAGCGAGAATGAACTTGTAGACAAGGAACGAGTCCTGTACTGTCCGAAAGTGCGAAGCGTGGTTTTCTTCAATGTAGACGGTTTCAATGGGAACTTCATCTATTTTAACACCGTTCTGCTTGAATTTTAAGAGCATATTTGTCTCATACTCGAAGCGTTCGCCTTCGATTTTGAGAAGCTCGGGGATGAGCGCGGTTGAGAATGCGCGAAGACCCGTCTGCGTATCGGAAATATGTATTCCGCAGAGTTTATGGAATACAAAGAGGGTGATATTGTTGCCCATTTTGCTGCGCAGGGGGACATTGTCCTCTTTGAAGCAGCGCGCGCCGAGTATGCAGAGGTTTTTGTCGTCGCCTACGGCTTCGACGCACTTCTTCGCGTCGAGCGGCGCGTGCTGGCCGTCACCGTCCACGGTGACCATGTACTCGGCATCGGGAAGATTTTCGGCGATGTACGCGAAGGCCGTCTTTAAGGCCGCGCCTTTGCCTTTGTTCTTCTCGTGGTGCAGCACGATGACGGAGTCCGAGGGCTCCGGGAAATTCTTTTTATGTTCCTCATCCGATCCGTCATCGACAAGAACAAAGCGCGAAAAGCCGGCGGCCTTCAGGCCTTCGACTGTCTGCGCAAGATGTTCGTCCGGATCAAGGGACGGTATTATGACGATTGTTTTATCCATCATTGCTTCCTGTCTTCCTGTTTCCAAGATTTATAAACCATTTTGCGAGGGCGGCCTGTGTCTCTGCCGGTTCTTCTTTCCAGTCTCTGTAACCCGGTACAAGTGTGGCCGCGACTTTGTTTTTGCCTTTGGATTTTAAAAACAATATGAGGAATATGCAGAACACCACTACGCCTGCAAAGGCGACGAGTGAGTCTTTCATGGTGTCCAGAATGCCTATGTCAAGGTAACCGTTTAAAATTATCGGGTCGCCGTCCTTGACGTTTATAACCGTTGAGGTTATGTTGTTTATCTCAACCGGTACGTTTGTATCGTCAAAGAAGGTAGTGCTGAAGTGGTCCACACGTCTGTCTTTCTGCATATCCTTCTTCAGGACCTGATCGGCGAAAAACTCAAAGTATTCCCAGAAAGTGCCGAAGAGCATCGTCATACCTGCCGCACTGCAGCAGGAGTAGAAAGGGGAGACCTTGAACTTCAGTTCTTTGTCTTTGGTGTAAATCTCAAGGAAAGAGAAAAAGAACGCGGTAAATATAAAACCGTACAGCGTGTGAAGCATTGTGTCCCACCAGGAGACTATGCCCATGAAGTTAAAGACTTCTCCGACAGTGAAGAACGCCGTGATGAAGAGGAGTATTATTACTTCAAATACAGGCGGGAAGTCTGTGTTGTGCTTTCTTTCCCAGATGGCGGGGGTCCAGTAGAAGAAGAGGGCCATGAAGCACTGCGCGGATTTCAGCCAGTAGCCTTTTGCGGCGCAGATAACCATGAGGACAATCGTAAACAGTCTGAGCGCAGTATAGAGATAAAACACGATTTTTGATTTGCCGTACTGCTCGGCCAGCAACCTGTTGAAACGGTAAATACCGTTTGACGTAAGCGACATAAGGACATACTCCCACATTATATAGAAAATATACATAAAAATTTTACCATATATTGTACCTATAAGCAACAAGATAAATATTACAAATTGCCTAAAATTACAAGTAGCCAAACGGCCTTTTTGTATGTTAAAATAAACCTGTTACACAAAATGTTATGGAGGTTTTGAAATGTACAAAACATGCAACTACCCTGTGGTTATGGTTCACGGATTCCTTTGCTGGGGTACTGAATCAAAACTCTGTTCTTTCCTTCCCACATTCGGCATGTGGCACGGCAATGCCCGTGACGCGGTTATGGAAGAGGGAACAAAGGCTTATACACCTCACGTAGGACCGTTCACCGGTATGAGAGACCGCGCATGCATCCTCTACGCTCTCATTAAGGGCGGTCGCGTAGACTTCGGTAAGGTTCACTCTGAGAAGATGGGCCACGAGCGCTACGGTGAGACTTTCCCGGGCTATGTTCCCAACTGGGGCGAACTTGACGAGGCAGGCAAGATTCAGAAGATCAATCTCATCGGCCACAGCTTCGGCACACCCACAATCCGCACACTTATCCATCTCCTTGCAGAGGGTGATCCGGAAGAAGTCGCAGGCACGGATCCTGACGACCTTTCAGACCTCTTCAAGGGAGGCAAGGCAAACTGGGTTCATTCCTGCACATGCCTCGCCGGCACACACAACGGTGTAACACTTCCCGATGCGGCCCGTCCGCTCGTTGATCCCGTTACAGGTGTATGCTATATGCTCGGTAACCTTGTATCAGGCACATGGTTCTCAAGATTCTATGATTTCCGTCTTGAGTGGTACGGCTTCACTTCAAAAGAGAAGCACATCAAACTTAAAGACGGTAAGAAAAAGAGAAAGGACCTCGTCGCTCACAAGGAAGACAACATCTTCTACGAGCTCTCAACGACAGGCGCCATGGATCTTCTCGGCAAGACCAAGACTTATGACAATATTTACTACTTCTCATACTACGGCCGCAGGACCCGTCGTCGCGGCAGTTTCGAGTATCCGTCAAAGGACATCTGGCTTCCGCTTCGTCTCCTGAGCCCGTTTGAGTGTCTCTACAGCGACGCGAACCACAAGGGTGAGTTCTGGCAGGCAAACGACGGTATCGTAAATGTCGGCGCAGCCCACCATCCCGAAGGACAGCCCTATGTTGAGTACAAGGACCTTGCGGGCGACGCTGATATCAAGCCCGGCATCTGGACCGTAATGCCCGTTGAGTGGAAAGACCATACTTCCTACATGGGCGTAGGCGAGACCGATGAAGGTTTCAATCAGTTCTTCAAGGACATTCTGAACAGAGTATCGGATCTTCCCGTAATCGAATAATTTCAAACGGCGACAAAGCCTCCCGCAAGCCGCGGGAGGCTTTTCAAAAAGAGGTACACAATGAGCAGAGTTTATCTGAATGACAACTGGACATTTTACAGGGAGGACGAGCCGGGAAAGCAGGAGACTGTACGGCTTCCGCATACGAATGTCGTAACTCCCTTTAACTGCTTTGACGACGCGCTCTATCAGTTCGTGAGCGTCTATGAGCGCGAACTCGACATGAAGAAAACCTACGCGGGAAAGCTTCTTTTCCTGACTTTTGAAGGCGCCGCCCACGAGGCGAAAGTCTATGTTGACGGCAACCTTGTTGCGACGCACAGAAACGGATATACTGCTTTCTCCGCTGAGATTTCAAAATATGTGACTCCCGGAAAAAAGTGCCAAATCAAGGTGGTACTCGACTCAAGAGAGAGTCTGAACATACCGCCTTTCGGGTATGTCATAGACTACATGACCTACGGCGGCCTCTACCGTGAGGTTTATCTCGACATAAAGGAAAAA
>JAFYJR010000105.1 GCA_017538005.1 Clostridia bacterium
GAGGATTATCGCGACAATGAGAAAAGTATTGAAGACCCAGCGCCTGGCGATACCGGAAAGCGGTCTCTTCTCGGCTTTTCTGAGTTCTCTCTTTTCCTCTCTTGTCAGTTTTTTCTGCTTCTCGTCTGCCAAGTTAAATACCCCTTACACTACCCACTTGTATCCGAGTCCCCAGACAGTTGTAAGGTGACGCGGATTTGACGGTGTGTCTTCTATCTTTATGCGGAGACGTCTGATGTTTACGTCAACAATCTTCTCTTCGCCGTAGTATGAGGCGCCCCATACTTCCTTTAAGATGTCCGTACGGGACAGAGCGGCTGAAGGATTCTTGAAGAAGTATTCCATAATCTGGAACTCGACCTGTGTCAGATCGACAAGCACGCCGTTCTTTGTAAGCGTACGCGCGCGGATATCGAGCACGAATTCACCGAGCTCGATAACGGACGGCGTGTTGCTTCCGCCGCCGGCGTTCATGACCACGCGGCGATGGACGGAGTCCACGCGCGCCATAAGCTCTGCCGGCGAAAAAGGCTTGGTGACATAGTCATCCGCGCCCACAAGAAGGCCGGTGACTTTGTCCATCTCCTCCGTCTTGGCCGTGAGCATTATGATGCCCAGGCTTGAGGACTTCTCACGAAGTCTCTTGCAGACTTCTATGCCGTCCATCTCCGGCATCATAATATCAAGCAAGGCGACATCAAAGTCACCGTTGGCGGCCTCATACGCCTCTATGGCCTCGCGGCCGTTTTCGGCCTCCGTGACCGTATAACCGCTCCTCTTGAGATTGATTACGACAAACTCGCGGATGGCGGCTTCGTCTTCTGCAACAAGTATTCTCTTCATACATTTTTCCCCTTATGTCAAAGTATCAAAAAAAGTGAAACTGTTTTCTATGAGTTCATTGGTGAAACCGAAGGATTCACCCACGCTTGTCAGCGTGCCGTATATAACCATACCTCCGTGGCGAAGCTTGAAGGTGTATGATTCGTCGTCCGAGAAATCACTGCTGTTCTTTACCAGTATGGTGAACAGCGGCTCCTCCCTGTTCTCGCCGTCCTCGGTACGGTAGAGAGTCGTGCAGGTCTCATCCGAGAGACGATATGCGAGAGTGTAGTTTGCGAATTCATCCGGCAGTCTGAAGAAACATCCGAGCGAGACATTCATAAATCCGTAAGAGATTTGTGTCAGACCGTTATCGCCGGGGACCGCCCAGGCGAAGAGACTCAGAGGAACTTCCTTCGGCATCTCCGCGCCGCCGTCATTTATTACAATCGGAATTTCGATGTTCTTGTCTTTGTTGATGTCCATTGAAGCCACTGCGGGAGTACGCATGGTCAATGTATTTGTCAGTGTGTCGGGATCGAGCAACGGAGCCGCGAGGGACTTGCTGTTCTCATCCCATCGGATTACCTCGGTAATCATGGTGTCGTCGCCCTTGTAGGCATCGAGGAACGCTATCGTCTTACCTTCAGACGTGGTTTCAAGTTTCAGTGACGCATAAGCAGAAACGGATGCGTCCAGTGAAACGTTCTGTCCCATCTGGCTTATCGTTCCGTCCGAAGCCTGTTTCAGAAGGCTCGCATAGGATTTCGGCATATTCGGATCGGTGTTGTCAAGCCATGTGACAAGCACCTCGTTCATGCCGTCCGAATCCATATCCGCTATGTCCTTGAAAGTGTAGGACTGGTTTACAAGCGCCTCCAGTTCAAGAGGCTCGTCCTTCTCGTGAAGGACCGAATGAATGGTAAGTGTCTTCGCCGCGGAGCCCTCAAAAACGCTCCAGCAGGTTATGACTTCTATGTTCTTGTCATTGTTCAGATCTTCAAAGTCAACCGATATGACTTTTGCTCCGTAGCCGGGCTCGTCATACACGCTCCTCCAGGTCTCATCGACCTTTTCGAGCACATTGATGCGTACGGTGGATTCGTCCGACTTCAGGCTGTAGAAGACTATCGCTTCCGCCGAGTCGTCACCGTCTAAGTCCTTCAGCACAAATGCTGAGCGGTAGTCGCCCGCCGTCGGATACTGAAGAACGATGCCCGCCTTGTCCTGTACCGAAGCCTCAAAAGCCCTCTGGATTTCGAGCTTGTCACCCGTGAGACTCGGCGGCGTCAGAAGATCCGACGGCGAATCAAGCCGGGTGACAAACATAAGCAGAACCGGAAGCAGAGCGAGCGCTACGGCATAAATTGCGTACCAGTATTTTCTTTTCACACGCCCCGCCTCCTTTCATACTTTCAAAAATCAGTTTTCTTCCTCTTCAAGTTCTATGAGTATCTCAACTTTCTGATCCGGATTCAAAGCTATGGCGTCCTTGACACCGGAGAGATCCATTTCAATCCTGTTGATGCCGGGTTCAAGTGTTGTGAAGTCTATCGTTCCGATGCTTACCGCGTCAAGCGTATCGAGTTTGTTGGAATCAACCGCGAACTCAAACGATGCCGGTATGCTGGAAACAGCCGGGAGATTATTCAGATACTTTGCCGGTACCTTTTCAAAATCAACCGTTACCGGAAGTGAAGCAACAGTATAAACCGGAATGGTTATCGTGAAGTTTTCCGCTGACGGTGTGAGCGTCAGATACTTGATCTCCGCGCCGTATGCGTCTGCAACCGTGAGATAGGCCTGAAGCGTCTCTGTCGCCTTCAGGTTACCTTTGGTCTGCGCTGTCGCGACAACATGCTGAACCTTCTCAACCTCCGTTGCGGGACCTGTTATGGTTATCTTCTCGGAAGAAGGTATCGGGTCTGATGTCATATAGTCGTCAGACGCGAGCAGGTTCTCGGATTGGCATTCTACATTTGTCTCGACAAGGAACTCCGCGGTCCTGGGTGTGTCGAAATAAACCTCAACATTGTCCATGGACTTGGAAACTATCGAATAAGTCGCGTCTGCGTTTTTAGGTGTCGCCTTGAGCTGAAGTGAGTAGATACCGGGGGCGTCGACGTGCGACGTGACGGCAGTCACCTCAAAATCCTTGGCGGAGAGAACGTTGTCTCCGACAAGATAACGCTTGCCCCTTACGGTGATGTCGACATAGAGCTCGTCGACGCCGAAGGCCTCATAGCCGAGCTGTGAGGGCACGCTGTCGTCAATGTTTACTTTGACGTTTTCGATGACACGCTCAACTTCCGGAGCCTGTGTTACGGCTATGGCAAGCCATGCCACAAAAGCGAAGATAAAGGAAATGACAAGGATTGCCCTCTTATCTTTCAGGAGATTGTCAAAACTGAGTTTTTTTGTATTACTTGGCATGCTTGTCACCTCCCACCGGTATTTTAAGGAAATCAAGCAACTCCTCGCGCGCGGCGCCCGGAGTTATGTCCTGCTTCAGTGCGCCGTTGTGCGCCATGGAAATCGCACCCGTCTCCTCGGATACTACGAGCACGAGCGCGTCGCTCTGCTCGGACATGCCCATGGCAGCCCTGTGACGGGTGCCGAGGTTTGAGGAGATATTATGTCTTGTGGTAAGCGGCAGGATGCATCCCGCGGCATAGAGCTTGCAGTCCCTGATAATCGCCGCGCCGTCATGGAGCGGAGATTTGGGATAGAATACATTGCCGAGCATCTCGGAAGAAATCTTGGCATCAATAACTGTACCCGTCTCGATAATTTCACCGAGCGGTGTGTCTTTTTCAAACACCATGAGCGCGCCTATCTTCGCGTCGCTCATATCGGATATCGAGCGGAAAATTTCATTGACCGCAGAGTCAACTCTCTCGTTGTAAGCTATGACATTCTGGTCCGATGAGATAAGACCGAAAATGCCCTTGAGTGACGAGGGCTTGAAAATCTTTGTTGACTTACTCATGTTCTCGAGAAGTTTTCTGATCTCGGGAGCAAAGATAACTATGAGGATAATCAGGATGTTGTCGAACACCGTCTTGAAGAGATAAGCGGAGGCCTGCATGTTGAGCAGCGATACAATGCCGTACACCACTATGAAGACGATGATACCCTGTACGAATCTCTTCGCCCTCGAGTCACTGATCATCTTGAGGACCGAGTAGAAGAGCAATGTAAGAAGGAGTATGTCAAGTGTGTCCGATATCCAGGAATATGTCGAGAAAATACTAATAATCTTTTCACCGAGTCCCGCAAGGTTTAACACTCATCCTCACTCCCTTCTTCAAGAATACATACGGCGTGTGCCGCCATTCCGAGGCCCTCCCCGGTAAATCCGAGGCCCTCCTCGGTAGTCGCTTTGACATTGACGCGACTTACATCAACCCGGCAGTCGGCCGCGATGTTCGCCCGCATCTCGTCGATGAAAGGCCGAAGCTTCGGCGCCTGCGCCAGTACCGTCGCGTCAATATTGCCCACGACAAATCCGGCGGCATTCACGCGCCCGACAACCTCGCGTAACAGCGCCCTGCTGTCGGCGCCCAGGTAGGCGTCATCGGTATCGGGAAACAGTTTCCCGATGTCGCCGAGCGCCGCCGCGCCCAGCAGCGCGTCAGACACCGCGTGCAGCAGAACGTCCGCGTCCGAATGGCCCAGCAGACCTTTCTCATATGGAATTTTTACTCCGCCCAGAATAAGCGGTCTGTCTTCGACCAGCTTATGAACGTCGTAACCATGTCCGATTCTCATCTTAAAACTCCGAAATTTTATTTATTCAAAAACATAACTGCCCGAAATATCAACGGACAAAATCTTAACATCCTCAAGAGGCTTGTCGCGGGGACCTACATCGACAGACGCAATGGCATCAACGACATCCATTCCCTCATAGACCTGACCGAACACCGTGTGGTGATAATCAAGCCAGGGCGTGCCGCCCACTTTCGAATAATTCTCTATGCACTCGGGAGGGAACTCCTCGGGCATCTCCTTCATCTGGGCGAGCAGCGAAGGATCGCAGGAGCCCAGCTGAACGATAAAGAACTGTGACCCGTTCGTCTGCGGACCCGCGTTGGCCATCGAGAGCGCTCCGCGGTAGTTATGAAGTTCCGGCGAGAACTCGTCGCCGAACGCGTGATTCCAGATCGAATGGCCGCCGGTGCCCGTGCCTGTCGGGTCACCGCCCTGAATCATAAAGTCCTTTATAACTCTGTGAAAGATGATACCGTCGTAGTATCCGTTATTCGCGTGTGTCACAAAATTCTGAACCGCCAGGGGCGCCTCTTCCGGGAAGAAGCGGACCTTGATCGCGCCCATGGTAGTGTTAATCGTCGCGGTTAAATCGCCCTCAAGGGGTAAAGCCAGCTGATCAGTCATTTTAAGTCCTCCAAAAAACTATTCAACAATATTTGTCTCCAGCGACAGATACTCGCCGCCGTATTTTTTACTGAGATTCAGAAGATAGCCGTCCACCATCTCCAGAAGTTTGATGTCAAACGGAATCATCTTTTCAAGAGTCAGTTTGTATCTCGGGAGCACCATGCCCTCGGGAGGGCTCTCCTCCGCAATCTCCTTGTAGACAAATCCCTTTGCCATCGTCTCGGAATAGAAGGTCATCGCGGCATTCTTGGACGGGAAATTAAAGTAAAACTTCACCGGACGGGGTATCGAGCCGTCATCGCCGTAAGTGCGAAGCTGTTTTAAAATCTTGGCGTTGTTGCTCTTCTTTATCTGCACCTCGTTCGGATACAGGTACTTGTAGTACTGCTTGCCTTCCGGGTCATAGACGATGTTCATCTCAACATGTCTGAAAGATCCGATAAAGACTTCCGAGAGCATCTTTTTCGATGTGGCCGCCATACGCTCGGGCAGGTAGAACATCAGGAAAACCGTTCCCGACGAACCGATGATTCCCTGTCCGACAAAACGTCCGCCGATGTGCTCCGAAACCATGGAACGAACCATCGAAACATACGACGCCTCGGACTCGGAAATCAGAGTCGGCAGATGCGTCTGAATATACACATCCATCTGGAACTTGAGGCAGCACGGATAAATGTCGTTCGGCAATGTATCCGCAAAATTCATATCGCAACTGATAAGCGCCGGCTTCTTTCCGAACACTTCGCTGTACTCGCAGAAGTTCTGCTCGAGGTCCGAATTGCCGACGTATCCGCCGCCCACAAGGTTCTTAAAAATGCCCATCAAAATCTCCTTCTGAACATATTTCTCCAAAATAAACAATAATTCAATTTATCATAACACAATTAAAGGTATTATTTCAATATCACTGAAAGTTAAATCTTTATTAAAAAAACAAAAAAGACCTCCCTTTCAGGAGATCTTTTTGGTGCCGGTAACCGGGGTCGAACCGGTACGGTGTTGCCACCGAGGGATTTTCGTACCACTCTATGTCGCCATAGCCACTTGAAGTGTTGTGGTCTGGAGTTCGTCTTCACCATATCTTTCGACTTAGGTGGTCGGTGTAAACTCTCTACACTCGGTCTTTTGACCTAGCACGGCGTTCTCTGAGCGCCTTCGCCGTTTTAGCCGACTTCTGCACTGAAGGTTTCCCTTCAGGCACTCTCTGAGACTTATCTCAGTCTGCAAAGCAGAGCTCAGATCAAAGTCCCTTGCGTCTGCCAATTCCGCCATACCGGCATTTATGCGACTTGCATATTCTAACACAGCAGGTCGCTGATTTCAAGTGCTCCCGGCACTCAGATTTCTTTTATTACCCGGCAGGGGTTGCCGACGGCTATGACATTGTCGGGGATGTCTTTGGTTACGACACTGCCGGCACCGATTACGGTGTTTTTGCCTATTGTTATGCCGGGCAGAATTATGGCGCCCGCTCCCACCCAGGTGTTATCACCGATATGGACATCCCTGTTGTACTGAAGGCCTTTCGCCCGCTCATCCGGATCTGTGGGATGAGCCGCAGTCGCGACTGTGACGTTGGGGCCGAACTGCACCCTGTTGCCGATGTAGATATGACCGTCATCAACAAGTGTGCAGTTGAAATTGAAGTAGACATCATGACCGAGATGGACATGTGCGCCGGCAAAGTTTGCGCGGAAAGGCAACTCTATATAACAGTTTTCACCGCACTCGGCAAAGACTGTCTTCATATACTCCTCTTTTTCCTTTATCTGTGAGGGTTTGAGCTGATTGAAGGCCCACAGTTTATCCATCAGTTCAAGCTGGCCTTTAAGTATCTCCTCATCACCGGGGAAGTAGAGTTCCCCCGCTTCCATTTTTTCTCTTTCAGTCATAATATCACCTTTAAAAGAAACCCTCGAAGTAACTGCTTCGAGGGTTTCGGTTTTGCTTGGATTTAATTTTAGATGCAGGAATAACCGCCGTCAACAGCGATGATCTGACCTGTTACATAGCTGGATTCCTCAGCGCCGAGGAATACGGCTGCGGGGTTCAGCTCGCCGCCCTGGCCATAGCGTGCCATGGGAACTGACTGCTTGGCAAAGTTCTGGAAATACTCTGTGTCAAGAGTCTCAGTTGTGAGCTCTGTGTAGAAGTATCCAGGGCAGATTGCGTTAACTGTGATGCCGCACTTTGCAAGTTCTGCAGCAGCGCCGCGGGTGAAGTTAACAACTGCGCCCTTTGAAGCGTGATAAGCGATTGTCGGGATTGCTGTGTTACCTACAAGACCGTAGATAGAAGCGATGTTGATAACACGACCGTATGTCTGCTTGCCGGCTTCAATGTTCTTCTTCATATAGCCTGTGAAGACCTTGGTAACTTCAAATACTGAAGTAAGGTCAAGGTTGAGTGTGAACTCCCAGTCGCCCTTGTCGAAGTCAACAAGCGGTGTGCCTGTGCCCTTTTCGCCGCCTGCACAGTTTACGATAACTTCAACATGACCGAATTTGGCATCAGCAGCCGCAACAGCAGCGTTGATGGAATCTGTGCTTGTTACGTCGCAAGCAACGGGAAGAACCTCAATGCCGTACTTTTCGGACCACTCTTTTGCGCTTGCTTCAAGACGCTCAACTCTTCTTGCCATGAGAACAAGGTTTGCACCACACTGAGCGTAACCCTCAGCCATCTGTTTGCCGAGACCTGAGGATGCGCCTGTGATTGCTACTACTTTTCCTTTGTAATCAAACATGATTAACCTCCCAAAATTTTAATTTATGCGCCGATAATCATTATAACACATTTGAAGGAAATTTGTTAAATAATTTATCCGATTTAAAACTATTCAGTGAACAGCGGAGTTGAGTAGTAGCGGTCACCGCTGTCAGGCAGAATCGCAACTATCGTCTTGCCCTTGTTTTCGGGTTTCTTTGCGTATTCTATTGCGGCAAAAAGCGCTGCGCCTGAAGAGATACCCACTGAGATACCCTCAGTCTTTGCGAGAAGCTTCGCTGTCGCGAAAGCGTCATCGTTCTTTGCGCGGAAAATCTCATCGTAGATATCGGTGTTCAGAACATCCGGAACGAAGCCCGCTCCTATGCCCTGGATTTTATGTGAGCCCGGTGTGCCTGTTGAAAGTACCGGTGAATCATCCGGCTCGAGGGCGACAACTTTTATGTCCTTGTTTTGCTCTTTGAGGTATGTGCCGACGCCCGTAAGTGTTCCGCCTGTGCCTACACCGGCGATGAAAACATCGACATTGCCGTCAGTGTCTTTCCAGATTTCGGGACCTGTGGTCTCATAGTGAATCTTGGGGTTCGCGGGGTTTACGAACTGACCCGGAATGAAGGAATTCGGAGTTTCAGCTTTGAGTTCCTCAGCTTTTGCTATGGCACCTTTCATGCCCTTTGCGCCTTCGGTCAGAACAAGTTCCGCGCCGTATGCCTTGAGGATGTTTCTGCGCTCAACACTCATTGTTTCGGGCATTGTAAGTATGATTTTATAGCCCTTGGCAGCGGCGATTGCCGCAAGGCCGATACCGGTGTTACCGCTTGTGGGCTCGATGATTACCGATCCCTCTTTGAGCTCGCCTTTCGCCTCTGCGTCTTCAATCATAGCCTTGGCGATACGGTCCTTGACGCTGCCGGCGGGATTGAAATACTCAAGCTTTACGAGAATCTTTGCCTCAAGGCCGAGTTTCTCTTCAATATTTGTTACCTCAAGGAGAGGTGTGTTTCCTATGAGTTCGGTTGCTTTCTTGTATACGTTTGACATGACTTTTACCTCTTTTCGTTATATTGCCGCGAAGCCTTTTTCAAGGTCAGCGATGATATCGTCTATATGTTCCGTTCCTATTGAGAAACGGATTGTTCCGTTTGTAATGCCCTGGTCAAGGAGTTCCTCTTCAGTAAGCTGGGAATGTGTGGTTGACGCCGGATGAATTACAAGGCTCTTGACGTCTGCGACATTTGCAAGCAGTGAGAAGATTTCAAGATTGTCAATAAACTTCCACGCTTCCTCTTTACCGCCGTTTATCTCAAAAGTGAAGATTGATGCTCCGCCTTTCGGGAAATATTTCTTATAGAGTTCATGATCTGGATGGTCGGGAAGCGAAGGATGATTTACTTTCTTGACCTTCGGGTGATCGCTCAGATACTCAACAACTTTCTTCGTATTCTCCGCGTGTCTGTCAAGACGGAGTGAAAGTGTCTCAACACCCTGGAGAAGCAGAAAAGCGTTGAAAGGTGAGATACAGGCGCCGGTGTCACGGAGAAGTATAGCCCTGATGTATGTGACAAAAGCCGCGGGACCTACAACATCATAGAAGGAAACGCCGTGATAACTGGGGTTTGCTTCGGCGATGTTCGGATATTTGCCGCTCGCCTTCCAGTTGAATTTTCCTGACTCTACAATTATACCGCCGAGCGTTGTACCGTGTCCACCCAAAAACTTTGTGGCGGAGTGTACTACCACATCTGCTCCGTGCTCTATCGGACGGATGAGATACGGGGTGCCGAAAGTGTTGTCAACGACAAGCGGAATACCGTTCGCGTGGGCAATTTCGGCAATCGCGTCAATGTCAGGGATATCGCTGTTGGGATTGCCCAGAGTTTCAAGATAGACAGCCCTCGTGTTTTCCTTTATGGCATTTTTAACTTCATCAAGATTGTGCGCGTCGACAAAGGTGGTCTCTATTCCGTACTGTGGGAGGGTGTGGGAGAGTAAATTGTATGTACCGCCGTAGATTGTCTTCTGCGCGACAATATGTCCGCCGTTTGCCGCGAGGGCCTCTATCGTGTAGGTGATGGCGGCGGCTCCGGACGCAAGAGCCAGGGCAGCGCTGCCGCCTTCAAGCGCAGCCACGCGCTTTTCCAGCACGTCCTGCGTGGTATTTGTCAGTCTGCCGTAGATATTGCCCGCGTCGGCGAGGCCGAAGCGGTCAGCGGCATGCTGACTGTTATGGAACACGTAGGACGTGGTCTGGTAAATGGGCACTGCCCTGGAATCCGTTGCCGGATCCGCCTGTTCCTGGCCTACGTGAAGCTGCAAAGTTTCAAATTTGTAATTGCTCATTTTTAAAATCCTTTCTCATAAAACTGCGGTTTTATACATCACAGCAGTGGGCACAGTCGTGACCCTCAGCGAAAAGTTCCTTGTCGTATTCTATGCCGTTCTTGTCATAGTAGTCTTTAATGGCGGATTTGATAGCTTCCTCGGCAAGTACGGAACAGTGCATCTTGTACGCGGGAAGACCGTCCAGCGCCTCAGCTACGGCTTTGTTGGTAAGCTGAAGGGCTTCGCTTATGGGTTTGCCCTTTATGAGTTCCGTGGCCATGGAAGACGACGCTATGGCGCTGCCGCAACCGAATGTCTCAAACTTGACATCGGAAATAATATCATTGTCTATTTTCAAATACATTGTCATTATATCGCCGCACTTGGCGTTGCCTACTTCGCCCACCGCGTCGGCATTTTCAATGACGCCGACATTTCTCGGGTTTCTGAAGTGGTCCATTACTTTATCACTGTATAAAGCCATTTTTATGCCTCCTTAAAGTATGAATTGTTTCTTGCCGGTGGTAAGGTCACGCCAGATCGGCGAGAAGCCCCTGAGGTATTCAACAACCTCTTTTACCGCGGTAATCACATACTCGACATCCTCATCGGTCAGTTTCTCGTCTATCGAGAGGCGGAGCGAGCCATGAGCGACATCGTGCACGCGGCCGATGGCCAGGAGCACGTGGCTCGGGTCGAGCGAGCCAGAGGTGCAGGCGCTGCCTGAAGAGGCGGCGATGCCCTTGTCATCCAGAAGGAGAAGAAGGGACTCGCCCTCTATACCCTCAAAGCAGAAATTGACATTGCCGGGAAGCCTCTTTGTCGCGTCGCCGTTAAGCGCCGAATGCTCTATTTCAGACAGACCTTCTATCAGGCGGTCTCTCTTTTTCCGTGTGTTTTCCGCGTTCTCGTCAAGGTTCGCGTATGCTTCCTTAAGCGCAGTCGCCATTGCGGCTATGCCGGGCACATTCTCCGTGCCGGCGCGTTTTCCGCGTTCCTGCGCTCCGCCCTCTATCAGATTAGTCAGCAGGATTCCCTTCCTCGCGTAAAGGAAACCAACACCTTTCGGGCCGTGGAACTTATGGGCGGAAGCGGAAAGCATATCGATATTCTGGTCCTCGACATCAATTTTAAGATGAGCTATCGCCTGAACCGCGTCAGTATGGAAAACTACTCCGTGCTTCCTGCAGATTGCGCCTATCTCCTTTATCGGCTGGATCGTTCCTATCTCGTTGTTCGCGTACATTATGGTAACGAGACAGGTCTCATCCTTTATCGCCGCTTCAACTTCCTCAGGTCTTATCAGACCGTCCTCATGAACATCGAGGAGCGTCACTTCAAAACCGTTTTTCTCGAGTTTCTGCAATGTATGAAGCACCGCATGATGCTCAAATTTCGAGGATATGATGTGGTTCTTACCCTTCTTCTTACCGAGCTCGGCAGCGGAAATTATGGCCTGATTGTCGGCCTCGCTGCCGCCTGAAGTAAAGAGTATCTCTTTGGGATTCGCGTTTATGATACCCGCGACATCCTCCCTCGCCTCTTCAAGTATTTCCTTTGCTCGCTGGCCGAAAACATAGAGGCTTGAGGGATTGCCGTAGTTCTCATTCGCGACTTCAATCATTCTTTTTATTGCCGCTTCACTCATTTTGGTTGTCGCGGCATTGTCTGCATAGATCATATATTACCCTCCTGTATTTGATACGATTATATTCCTATTCGCCTACTGTGTCAATAGGTAAATAATGCTTGATTGTCCATTTACCCTGTAGTATAATAGGTTTTGGCGGTGATAATTATGATCTCAACAAAAGGACGCTACGCCATAAGAGTTATGATTGACCTTGCGGAACATCAGGGCGACAGTTTTATACCCCTTAAGGACATTGCGGAGCGTCAGGAAATATCCAAGAAATATCTTGAAATAATAGTTAAAGATATGGTCGCGGGCGGCCTTGTAAAAGGCGCCTCCGGCAAGGGCGGCGGCTATAAGCTTGTTCGGGAACCGAAGGATTACACCGTAGGTGAAATCCTCGAGCTTATGGAAGGCCCGCTCGCCTCCGTCGCCTGCCTGATAGGCGACAAAAATCTCTGCCCGCGACAAAAACAATGCCAGACCCTCCCCATGTGGGAAGAGTTTGACGAAATGGTCCACAACTTCTTCTACGGAAAAACCCTGGCGGACCTTCTCTGATAAAAAAAGGAGCAAGCAAACACTTGCTCCTTTTTTTTCGCCTGTTTTTAACGGAAACAGCAAAAACCGTTAAGGTTATTGTGAAACCGGATGAATTGATTGAACGGTAATTATGTATGCCGGAAAATAAAAAAGCAGCCCACTCAAGTGAGTGAGCTGTCTTTTTATTCATCAGTAGAAATCGTGGGGTGAGGAGGCTTGGACGGTGTAGGTATCAATGCTGTCCTGGGGGAAGGTGTGGTCGTTGATCGGACCGTTTAAGTTCATCTGGAACTTGGCTTTGCCGTCACCTGTCGCCTCAAAGAAGTTGACGGGGTTTACGCTCTCCTCACAGGCAAACTGGTGGCTGATACCTACAAGGTTGCCTTTCTTGTCGAAGCAGTATGTGTAGACATAGATGTCCTGGATGTCCGTGCCGGAAGGAATTGTTACGACACCGTTCGGCCTGTGAATCATCGCGCCGGGATCGGTCTGATCGGACTGGAACTTGACCACGTCTGTTACCTTGGATTCATACTCCGTGAAATCACCTGTCCACTTGCAGAGGTCTATCTCTTCAAGTTTGACGGTGGCTTTCTTCGGGAAAGATTTTTCCGTGGCAACTGCGGAAATATAACTCTCTTCATCATGATAGGGTACACAGAAAGCATAGTAGCCCTTTTCTCCCGGAGGAATTATCGGCTGGCACACATTCGGAATCCAGAAGAAGCCGGTCTGCTTGCCATCCTTATCGTAAGCGCTGAAATAGAGGTCTTCAAGCAGAAGGTTTGTATCTGACTTGTTTTCAATCTGAGCACTTACAAATACTTCGGGATGAATTCCGGAAACATAATAAGTTGCTGTGAGGTCACTGATTACATAGTCGGAGTCTTCTGCAAGTTCCTTTGACGGATTGGTCTCAACAGTGAGATTGTAGTAATCGAGATGGCTTACCTTACAGAAGTCAACCCTTGTGTTTGCGGCATCGGTAAGATAAACTGTTTTGTTTTCATACAGGAAATCCAGTTTTTTACCGTCCAGAGTGATTGCATCTTCAGTCCATGTTATATCTGCATCAGCGTCAAAATAAGTGATATGGCCGGTTCCGTCCTCTTTAAGTGTCAGAGTGCCAAGCTCGGCTGCGCCCTGAGCAACCATGTTCTGAAGCACGTCGTAGGAATAGTATTTGTCGTCAGACGAATACTCATAAAGAGTGTATTCGCCGGGAAGATCGGACTTTACTTTCTCCTCTGTTTCGGAGCCCTTGTCAGAAGACGAGGATGAGGGCTTTGACGAATCCTTTTTACCGGTACCGTCTGCCTTTCCGTCCTTCGCGCCGCATGCGCAGAGCGAGAGCGCCATTATCAGAGCCAGAATAATCGAAACAAGTTTTTTCATTCGGATACCTCCTGTCGGTTTTCAACGGTTTTATAGTCGTACACTAAATTCAAATCAAATTTTTCAACAAGTTTCATAGCCTCATCGAAGCCGGCAGTCAGGTGCCGTGTTTCATGGGCATCTGAGGACAGAATAACGGGTATTTTGTGCTCTGACAAAAAGGCCATGACACGGTCGGAAGGATAGGGATGCTTCATTCTTCCGCGGTTCACGCCACCGGTGTTAATTTCAAAGATAACCGGCGCAGCTGCGAGCTTTTCGAGCGCTTTACGCTCCGCTTCAACGACACGCGGATCATCAGTATTTACAAACATCTCACCCGTCTCTTCGAGGGTCATATCGTTGAAAATGGTTATGAGATCGAAGTGACCGATTATGTCACATTTTGTCTTGTCATAGACCTGTGAAACAAGTTCAAAATAACGCACCGCGGCGGCCTCTCTGTCACCGCCAAAATAGTGTTCCACACCATAGAGGAAATTTTCTTTTTTATAGTCGACGGAAGACCATGTCGTGTCATCGCCGTTTAAGGAATGAACGGAGCCGATGACAAAATCATAGTCTGAAAGACCTTCCGTCGACGACCAGAAATCCTGCTCGATGCCGAGCCGGATGTCTATCTGATTTTTGTATTTTTCCCGAAGTTCAAGGATGGTTTTCCTGTACTCCTCCTCCCCTTCAACCGAGAGTGACCACTCCGGTTCGGTCGGGAGATGCGAGTGGGCGGAAAATCCCAGAATCGGCATACCTATGTCGATTGCGGCGAGGACATATTCTTCAGGTGTGTTCTTTCCGTCACAGAAGACAGTATGTGTGTGGAAGTTGTTCATATATTTCATGGTATTATTCTATAATAAAAGGCCCCCTTATACAAGGGGGCC
>JAFYJR010000106.1 GCA_017538005.1 Clostridia bacterium
GAAAGCCGGAGCCACAATGCTTCGCGGCGGCGCCTTCAAGCCGCGCACGTCCCCCTATACCTTCCAGGGCCTCGAGGCCGAGGGCCTGGAATACCTTGTGAAAGCGGGACGAAGCGTCGGTCTGCCCACCGTCTCGGAGATTACCGACGAGACACAGATAGATCTTTTCAAAGACATAGACATAATTCAGGTCGGAGCAAAAAACATGCAGAACTTCGGCCTCCTTCACATACTCGGAAAAGTTCCGCAACCCATCCTCTTAAAGCGCGGCTTCGGCTGCACCTATGAGGAAGTACTGTCATCCGCGGAGCACATCATGGCCGCCGGCAACGAGCGTGTCATTCTCTGTGAGCGCGGCATCAGAACTTTTGAGACATACACGAGATTCACTTTCGATGTAACCTCCATCCCCGCTCTGAAGACACTTACACATCTTCCCGTAATAGCGGATCCCTCCCATCCCGCAGGCAGATACGAGCTCATAGAACCCCTCTCACTCGCCGCTGTCGCGGCGGGCGCAGACGGTCTCATTATAGAAGTACACGACAAACCCGATGAAGCGCTCTGCGATGCTGATCAGGCCTTAAAGCCGGACAAGTTTGCGGGCATAGTCGAAAAAGCCCTGAAAGTTAAGGCGGCAATCTGATGGACAACATTCACATTGATTCCGGTCTCCTCGGAAAATGCGGAGAAATCATAAAAGGATATCATGAACCCTGCCGCGTTGCTCTTGTTACTGACTACACCGTAGGCGCTCTGTATGTCACGACAGTCGCCGATTCGCTGAAAAGCGCGGGATTTGAAGTCTTCATCTTTGCCTTTGAAGGCGGCGAACAGTCAAAAAATCTCGAGACATACGGCAAAATTCTTGAGTTCTTCGCGGACAACGAGATAACCCGCTCCGACCTGGCCGTCGCGTTGGGCGGCGGTGTCGTCGGCGACCTTACGGGTTTTGCCGCGGCAACATATATGCGCGGCATAAACTATGTCCAGATGCCGACGACCCTGCTTTCAATGGTCGACTCCTCCATAGGAGGAAAGACTTCCATAGACCTCGACGCGGGCAAGAACCTCTGCGGCGCCTTTCATCAGCCGCTCTGCGTCATCTCAAGTGTCGATACTCTTGAGACTCTTGACAAAAAATACTATAACGACGGCGTTGCGGAAATCATCAAATACGCAATGCTCGGCAACGACAGGATAATGCAGTCACTTGAAAAAGGCATAGACTGCGAAATCATAAAAGAAGCCGTAAAGACAAAACTCTCTTTTGTCGAAGGCGATGAGTTCGACCGCGGCAGACGCCGCATGCTGAATCTCGGCCATACTGTAGGTCATGCCGTTGAACACGCCTCGCGCTACGCGATACCGCACGGCCACGCCGTGGCCATAGGTATGTGCGCCATGGCGCGCGCGGGCGAAAAACTCGGCATAACCGAAGAAGGTACATCCTCAGAACTTGAAAGACTCGTCTCCGGTTTTGGTCTTCCGACAACGACGATAATCTCACCCGATGATCTGTTAAACTCCGCTCTCTCAGACAAGAAACGCAGCGGAGACAACATAGACCTCGTATTTCCGATAAGCTTCGGCAAATGTGAGATAAAGACATTCCCCGTAGAAAAACTCGGCGAAATAATAAGCCTCGGAGTGAAATAAATGATTCTTGAAATCACCCCCACTCCCTTCAAGGGAACGGTTAATGCAATAAACTCCAAATCCGAACTGCACAGACTTCTCATCTGCGCGGCTCTTGCCGATGCCCCCTGTACGCTGGTTCTCGGCAATCCCACCGACTCCCTGTCAAACGATGTCTTGACGACCATCGACTGTTTGACGGAACTCGGCGCGAAGATAAAGATAAAAAAGACTGAGATTTCGGTCAAGCCCATAAAATCCGTAAACCCTGCTCCCATGCTCGACTGCAGGGAGAGCGGTTCCACGCTCCGTTTTCTCATGCCCGTTGCAACCGCTCTCTGCGACACGGTCACATTCAAAGGCAACGAGCGTCTGACGGAGCGTCCGATAGGAAGCCTGAAGAGCGCTCTTGAGGCGCACGGCGTGGTTTTCTCATCGGATACATTGCCCTTTACCACAACCGGCAGACTTGAACCCGGAAAGTTTGAAGTAACGGGAGATCTCACCTCTCAGTACATCTCCGGCCTGCTGCTCGCGCTTCCGCTGTTCGACGAAAAATGCTCCGTAAAACTCACGACTCCTCTCCTCTCGAGAGGCTACGCCGAACTGACCATAAAAGCCCTGGCGGAATTCGGTGTTGCGACGGTATCACCCACGGACGGTATCTTCTCGATAATGAAAAAGGGCAAGGGCTATATCTCCCCCGGCGAGATTGTCATAGAAGGCGACTGGTCAAACGCGGCCTTCTTCTATGTCGCCAATTTCCTCGGAAACGACATTACGGTAAACAATCTCCGCTTTGACTCCCTCCAGAGGGACAAGAGCATACTCGACTTCCTGAGTCTCTACACCGCCGAGATAGTTGATGAGAATCTCCTCGGCGCAAAGCACTATGAGATTGACCTCATAAACACACCGGACCTTCTCCCCGCTCTCTCGATTGCCGCGGCATTCGCCGACGGCACCACGACGTTTTCGGGTGCCGCGAGGCTGAGACTCAAGGAGAGCGACAGACTGACTTCAGTCTGCGCCATGATAAACTCCCTCGGCGGCAAGGCTGAAGACACTGACGACGGTATGATTATCTTCCCTCAGCCGTTAAAGGGCGGCACGGTGGAATCCTTCGGAGATCACAGAATAGTAATGGCAGCAACAATTGCCTCAACAAGATGTGTTGAACCCGTAATCATCAACGAGGCACGCGCTGTCGATAAATCATATCCCTCATTCTTCGCCGACATAAAGGCTCTCGGAGGTAAAATCAATGTCATTTAACATTGAATACTCCGGTACATCGCACAGCCCGGAGATGAAAATAAAAGTCGCCGGTCTTCCGAAAGGTGAAGAGTTTTCAAAAAGTGAACTTCAGTCCTTTCTCGACAGAAGGCGCCCCGGAACAGCCGACAACGTCTCAGCAAGAAACGAAAAGGACGAACCGGTTTTCATTTCCGGAGTTACAAAAAAAGACGATGACACTTTCGTCACAGACGGCAACATGTTTGAAGCCGTAATAAAAAACGAAGACGCAAAACCCGAAGACTACGAATATCTGAAAGACACTCCCAGACCGGGCCACTCGGACTATACCGCCTATGTAAAATACGGCAGTTTTGAGCCCGGCGGCGGACAGTTCTCGGGCCGCATGACGGCTCTCACCTGCATACTCGGCGGCATTTGTCTTCAGGCACTGAAGAGGCGCGGCATAAGCATACGCGCCGTTGTCGCCGAAATCGGCGACATAAATGCCGCCAGAGAAAAGGGCGACTCCGTCGGCGGCATAATCTGTGCCGAAGCGACCGGTGTACCTGCCGGTATCGGCGGACCGTTTGACAAGGGGCTCGAGAGCAGACTCTCATCCGCCCTCTTTGCCATACCGGCCGTCAAAGGCGTCGAATTCGGCGCGGGCTTTTCCGCCGCCTTCATGACAGGTTCAGAAAGCAACGATGCTTTTGAGATAAAAAACGGCGAAATCCGTACAGTTACAAACAACTGCGGAGGTGTTTTGGGCGGTATATCAACAGGCATGCCCATAACCTTCAGGGTGGCTTTCAAACCCACACCGTCCATAGGTCTTCCGCAGCAGACGGTCAACCTGAAGACAAAAACCGTTCAAACCATAAGTATAAAGGGACGCCACGATCCCTGCGTAGTACCGAGAGCAGTCCCGGTTGTCGAAGCGGTGACGGCGATAACCCTTTTTGAGGTCTTAAAAGAGGAGAATAAACTATGATTGAAAACTTAGACGAAATCCGCGCCAAAATGGACCGTTTGGACGACGATATTCTCTCACGCTTCTTAGAGCGTATGAAGCTCTCCGAAGAAGTGGCGGAATACAAGGCCGAACGCAATATGCCCGTTGAGGATACGCAGCGCGAGTACGAGATTATCGAGCATGTCTCGGCGTGCAGCGGTGAGTTCTCGGCGTACTCCACCGCCCTCTTCAGATCCATGCTGGAACTCTCCAAGGATTACCAGGAGCACTGGGTCAAGGCATACAACGAGGATGAAAAGCGCAAGGTCGTTCAGATGCCCGGCGTATACGGTCTTCTCGGCCAGCACCTCGAACACAGCTACTCCGAGCAGATTCACAAGGAACTCGGTCTCCGCGGACGTGTCGCCTATGATTACAGGCTTCTCGATATAAGCCCGGAAGAACTCGAGACCTTCATGGCCCGCTCCGACATCTCCGGTCTTAATGTCACCATCCCCTACAAAACAGCCATCCTGGCCTTCTGTCAGGAGATTTCCGATGATGTCTTGAGAATAGGAGCGGCAAATACCGTTGTATTTAAAAAAGGTAAACTCTGGGCCTACAACACGGACATAGCCGGATTCAAATACATGGTTGAACGCTCCAACATAAAAATTGCCGGAAAGAAATGTATGATTCTCGGCAACGGCGGCGCCTCAAAAGCAGTCCGCTGCGGTCTTGAGGACCTCGGTGCCCGTGAGATAGTAATTCTCTCACGCGAAGGTTTCAACGACTACGAGGCTCTCAGCATCCATTACGATGCGGAGATTATCGTAAACGCCACACCTGTCGGCATGTATCCCGACAACCTTGAGTCCCTCATCTCCCTCAAAAACTTCCCCCGCGCCTGCGGTGTAATTGACCTCATCTACAACCCGCTCCGCACCGCCCTTCTCCTCGAGGCGGAAGAGCTCGGAATACCGCACATAGGCGGTCTCTCAATGCTTGTTGCCCAGGCCAGAGAGAGCTACAACCTCTTCTTTGACCGCAATATGATAAACGCCACTGTTGAAGATGTTACCTCAATGCTCTTCAAACAGAACCAGAACATCATTCTCACGGGTATGCCCGGTTGCGGCAAGACCACAATTGCCGAGGCAATTGGCGAAGCCACCGGCCGTGAGGTAATAGACATAGACAAGGTTATCGAAACCGAACAGAAACGCAGTGTAGCCGAAATAATCAACAAATACGGCGAGGAGGCTTTCCGCAACCTCGAGCAGGAAGCAATCCTGGAAAACTGCAAGAAGAGCAACAAAGTCATAGCGCTCGGCGGCGGAGCCATCTTAAACCGCAACAACTACCCCGCTCTTCATCAGAACGGCAAAATCTTCTTTATCAGAAGAGACATATCACTGCTTCCGACAGATGACAGACCGCTCTCAAAGAGCCCTGAAACCCTTATGGAAATGCAGAAAATCAGACTTCCTCTCTATCAGGATGCAGCTGATGCCGAGATAGAAAACAACGGCACAATAGAGGAAGCCGTAGAGAAAATTCTCAAGGCTCTTTAATCGGGCCCCACTGGAGGAATTAAATTGATTGGCTGTTGGTCATACACGGTAATACTGACCTACATCGGACTCGCATCCGCAATGACGGGCATATCCTGTTCCGTCCTCTGCGCGACGGGTGTGATGAGCAATTTTGCCATCCCCGTCTACTGCCTGCTTTTCTCAGGCCTCTGCGACATGTTCGACGGCAAAATTGCCCGTACCAAGAAAAACAGAACCGAGCGTGAGAAACAGTTCGGTATACAGATCGACTCGCTGTGCGATGTAGTCTGCTTCGGCGTGCAGCCTGCCGTTTTAGGCTTCTGCCTCGGCGGCAACAGAATACTCGGCACAGTTTCAATGATTCTCATGGTGCTCGCCGGCGTAGTACGTCTCGCGTACTTTGATGTCATTGAAATGGAGCGCAGAAGCGATCCCGAAAACGACGATACGAGCTTTACCGGACTTCCGATTACGATGTCCGCTCTGATAGCTCCTCTCGCCTTCTGCGCGCGGGGTCTGCTCGACGCGAATTTTCCCACTTTCTATCAGATCTGCATGATAATCACCGCAATCCTTTTCGTTTCGAAATTTAATATACGAAAGCCCGGCACAAAAGGTCTCATAGTCCTCGTAGTTTCGGGACTTGCAGTCGGTTTTGCCATCTTAATTTTGTCAAAAAATTAACATTAAATTATGCCCAATAGTATTGCAAATTCAATATGTTGTGTATAAAATGTATTTACCAACCATAAAGGAGGTAAATTGTATGGCATACAAAATTACTGATTCTTGCGTAGCTTGCGGCACTTGCAAAGACGGTTGCCCCGTAGAGGCTATCTCTGAAGGCGACATCTACTCAATCGACGCTGCTACATGCATCGACTGTGGTTCTTGTGCTGACTCTTGCCCGACAGGAGCTATTGAGCAGGCATAATCGCAAACTAAAACGAACGAAAAGGACTTGGAGGCAACTCCAAGTCTTTTTTGTTGGAGAAAATATGAAAGAATTCACCGAAAATTTAGGCAAAGGAATCAAACTCATCTGCTCCGATACACACGGTTTCGGAACGGACGCGATACTTCTCGCGCACTTCGCAAATCCAAAGCCGAAAGACAGATGCGTCGACCTCGGCACAGGCTGCGGCATAATCCCCTTCCTGTGGCTCAGGGCAAACCCTAAAAACGAAATAATCGGTGTGGATATCCAGGAACAGGCCATAGACCAGTTCAACAGATCAAAAGAACTGAACAACAAAGACAACATAAGAGGCATAACACATGACCTCAGAACTATAGAAGAAGTGCTGCCAAAAGGTCAATTCGACCTCGTAACGATGAATCCGCCGTATAAACCTAAGGGCTCCGGCATCCCGTCCGAGGCCACACCCGACCTCATCGCGAGGCATGAGGTCATGTGCACCGCGGAGGACGCCGCAGAAGCCGCCGAAAAACTTCTGAACTCCGGCGGCAGGTTCTGTATGTGCAACCGTCCGGAGCGGCTTGCGGATGTCATAACCGCCTTTAAAAATCACAACATAGAACCGAAAAAGATAAGATTTGTCCAGAAGAACAAGGACACTGCCCCCTGGCTCTTCCTGATAGAAGGCAAAAAGGGCTCAAAGCCGTACCTTGAGGTCCTGCCTCCCCTTCTGACACACGACGAAGACGGGAACGAGAGTGAAGAACTTCTTAAAATACTCGGCGCATACAGGGAGGAAAACCAATGAGCGGAAAACTTTTCGTAACAGGCACGCCCATAGGCAATTTAAGCGACTTCTCCCCCAGGGCAATTGAAACCCTCAGAAACTGCGACTTCATAGCCGCGGAAGATACGCGTGTCACTTTAAAACTCTTAAACCACTTCAACATAAAAAAACCTCTCATCTCCTACTTCGAGCACAACAAGACTCAGAGAGAAGATGAGATAATAAGCAGGATACTCGACGGCGAGAACTGCGTCCTCGTCTCCGACGCGGGCATGCCCGCCATTTCAGACCCGGGTATGGAGCTTGTAAACGCATGTCACGAGCGTGGCATACAGGTCATATCCATCCCCGGCCCGACAGCCTTCGCGACGGCTCTGGCCGTTTCCGGCATGGAAAACGGCCGCTTCACCTTTGAAGGCTTTTTGTCGGTGACAAAAAAGAGCCGCCGCGCCCACCTCGAGGAACTCAAAACCGAAAAGCGCACAATGATCTTCTACGAGGCCCCTCACAAGCTCTCATACACTCTTAAAGACCTCTACGAGGCCCTGGGAGACCGTAAAATAGCCATCGTCCGTGAACTCACCAAAATTCACGAGGAAGTCATCAGAACCACCTTAAAACAGGCCGTGGAGGACTACCCCGACAACAACTTAAAGGGTGAAATAGTCCTGATAATAGAAGGCGCCAAGGAGGAACAGAATGAAGTCACCCTCGAAGACGCCATAAACATAGCAAAGGACTACACAGAAAAAGGCATGTCAAAAAACGATGCCGCCAAAACAGCCGCCCACCAGACCGGCCACAAAAAAAGCGACATCTACAAAGCATTACAATAAAGGAGCAAATTAATGAAACTCGGAATCGTAGGTTTGCCGAATGTCGGCAAGAGCACACTGTTTAATGCCATAACAAATGCGGGAGCGCAGTCTGCAAACTACCCGTTTTGTACAATAGAACCGAATGTCGGCGTCGTTGCCGTACCGGATGAGAGACTTGACCTTTTAGCCGAGCTCTATCATCCCAAGTCAGTCGTGCCCGCCTCTATAGAATTTGTGGACATTGCAGGCCTTGTTAAAGGCGCCTCGCAGGGTGAAGGACTCGGAAACAAGTTCCTGTCGCACATCCGCGAGGTTGACGCGATAATTCATGTTGTTCGCTGCTTTGAAAACAACGACATAGTTCATGTTGAAGGCTCAATAGACCCTCAGAGGGACATAGAGACGATTAATCTTGAACTGATACTCTCAGACATGGAAATCCTCGAAAAGCGCATACAGCGCGTTGAGAAAGCCATGAAGGGCGACAAGTCGCTGGCAAAGGAACTTGGCATTCTCGAACGCTTCAAGGCGGCGCTTTCCGAAGGCAAATGCGCAAGAACAGTTGAACTCACCGAAGACGAAGCAGACAGCCTTGTTGATTTCAATCTTTTAACCTACAAGCCCGTTATTTATGCCTGCAATATGAGCGAAGATGACTTTGCGGGCGGTATAGAGTCCAATGCAAGATACCAGGCAGTCAAAAGGATTGCTGATGAAGAGGGCTCGCAGGTACTTCCCATATGCGCTGAACTTGAGGCGGAAATTGCCTCTCTCTCGAAAGAGGAGAAGGAGATGTTCCTGGCC
>JAFYJR010000015.1 GCA_017538005.1 Clostridia bacterium
ACCGCTCCTTTTTATGCGAGATAAAGAAGTGAAAGCGCTATAAGGAACTGACCTACATAGTAAGTAACGTGATTTGTGACTACATCGACCGGTCTGTTCTTGCCCTCTCCGAAGTATGTGCCTGAAAGGATGAGGTCGGAGATGAGGAAGAAAATGAGACCGATGAAGAGAAGATTCAGCGTCATATTCTGCCAGCCGTAGTAAATGGCAAGTGAACCCGAGAGCAATGTATTGGCAATCAGAATGCCGCCGTATCCTCCGGAAATAGCCTTAAACTTGCCGTAATTTAACTTCATCGGCTTCTCAAGGAAGAGGACGTTAAGCGCGCCGGCGGCGAGGCCGAGCACAACGGGTACTATGGCAAATGCTATACCCTTGCCGCTCTTCCAGTCAGCATAGTTCATCATGAGACCGGCTATGACAAGCACGTGCTGGAACAGGAATGTGAAGAATCCCGCAAAGGTGTAGATATCGTTGTCATCGGGATAGACATATTTCAGGTCAAGCCAGATGTCACCGAACAGACCGAAGAGAAGACCGATGATGACGAAAAGTCCGAACTGTGCCATCTTCTCAGGTCTTGCCTCGATAAACGCGGATACCGCGACAATCATAAAGTAGGCGGAAGTCAGCGCCTTGATGATTGTGGCTTTGACCGATACTCCTTTAACGCGTTCATAGCAGAACCACGCAAGGAACAACAGTCCTATTCCGAGGAATGTAAATACTGCCCATTTCATTTCATTATGCCTCCTTTTGAATTACTCTTGTGACAGTCGTCCAGACCGTCCATACAAGAGCCATACCGAGCGCTATCGCAAGCGCGTATTGAATAGTCAGGCGGCCAAAGTACCAGGCCGTTTCAAGCTCGCGACTGACAATGTTGCTCATCGTGTAGTAGAGCGCTCCTCCGGGGATGAGCGGAATCATACTCGGTATGAGCAGAACAGTCGCGGGCGTCTTCTGCACTTTGGCCGAAATCTCGGCATAAAGCGTACAGATGACCGCGGCAATCAGACTGGCGACGAAAATATTCTCCGTAAAATTCAGTCCCAGGAGATATACACCCCATGTAATCGCGCCGCCCAGTGCCGCAAGCGGAATATGAATTGTCTTAAGTCTGTAGATAAGTGAGAATCCCACAGAACCCAAAGCGCCGGTGAGTATCTGAATAATGATAAGCTTTGTTTCCATAGAATCACCACACAATCCAGAAGGCGACCATGAAGCCGCCGGCCAGGGCGCCGGCCCACATAATCGTCTCCACAAGTCTCATTGTACCGGCGACGGTATCTCCCACCAGGATATCCCTTATCGCGTTGGTCATCGCTATTCCCGGAATCAGGAGCATTATGTCGCCTATCAGTATTTTATCAAGATTTAAGCCCGGAATGAACTTTGCCGTGAGGCAGACGCCCATACCGATCAGAAATGCTGAAATCAGATTGAAAACAAGAAGGTTCGGAAGTTTGCCCGAAAGTTCTCTCTGCAGGAAGCAGATCAGAAGACCGAACAGAGCCGCAACCAGACCGTCCCAGACTTTGCCTCCGAAGAAAACCGCAAAGGCGCCGGCGGCAAGAGCGCTGCCCAGGTACATCCGTATCGGGGTTGTCGTGGGACAGGTCGCTTTCTCAAATTCTTCCTTGAGCTGTTCCACTGTCATACCGCCGTGACAAAAGTCGCGGCTGACAGTGTTTATGCGGGCGAGCTTTCTGAAGTCTATGCCGCCCGGCGTGTTTATACGTCGGGTGAGTGTGACGCTGTTTGATTCTGAAAGTCCCATCGTCACGACTATTGAAGTCGTGATGACAAAAACATTCATTTCCTTCGCGCCGTACGCGAAACCCATACGCGCTATGGTGTCTTCGACGCGGTTTACCTCCGCGCCGCATGCCATGAGTTCCTCGCCCATGTCAAGCGCGACGCTTAAGAATTCCTGCGCATCGGCTCTCGCTTTTTCCACTCTTCTCACCTGCCTAAGAGTTCAATGATTATACCGAAGATTACGCCGTATCCGTAAAGGATGGCGATAATCTGAAAATTCTTCTTTATGTCTTTGTTCATACGAAGCAGCACGGCAATACCTATGCCCGCTCCCACGAGCAGACCGCTCATCATCGCGCCGAACGAGAGAGCGCCCTCAAGGTAGAGCTGTGTTATAACTACTGACGCGGCGCAGTTGGGTATCAGACCTATCAGTCCCGCAACCAGTTCTCCTATAACCGGCTTGTTGGTAATAAAGTTTGCCAGCGCGTCGTTGCCGATAAACTCAATTATAAAATCGAGTACCAGTGATACGAGGAATATAAACAATGTAATCTGCAATGTATGGTGAATCGCGGATTTTAAAATGCCTTCCTCTTCACAGTTGCAATGGTCGTGTTCACAGATGGAATGTACCTCGGGATCCGGCTTGTGATTTCTGCTCTTTACCAGAATCCTTGCAGCAAAGTCAAGCAGAAATCCCGCGAACATGCCTATGACTATTTTAAGACCGAGTATCTTAAGTATCTCTGTCACGGGCACCTGCTCGGACAGAAAGATGGGGAGCATCTCGTCGGATGTGGAGAGGTAAACCGCCATAAGGGTGCCGACAGTTATTATCCGGCCCGCATAGAGATTTGAAGCAGCGGCGGAAAATCCGCACTGCGGAAAGGCGCCGAGCAGCGCGCCTGCGGCCGGACCGAATTTGCCGGAACCGGCAATCCTGGCCTTGGCTTTCTCTCCGGCCTTGTGCTCAACGTATTCCATCGCGAGATATGTCAGGAAAAGAAACGGGATGAGTTTTGCCGTGTCTTTAAGCACATCAAGCAGTATGTCAAGAATCGTATCAAGCACGTCTGATGCTCCTTTCTTACGGATTTAAGGCGGCCGGAATAAACCGGCCGCCCTTTGATACAATTATTCTTCCTCGGACTTGTAAGCCTCGATAACCTTCTGAGCGACCTCGTGAGGACACTCGTCATAGCGTGCAAACTCCTGTGAGAAGGAGCCTCTGCCCTTGGTTGTGGAACGAAGCATTGTCGGGAAGTCGGCGAGCTCAGCTTCAGGCGCCTCGGCCATAAGCTTCTGCATGCCCGCCTTGCCGGCAAGCGGCTCCATGCCGAGCACGCGGCCGCGGCGCTTTGTAAGGTCACCCATGATATCGCCCATGTTTTCGTCAGGTACAAGTACCGTAAGGCTGACTATGGGTTCAAGGATAACGGGGTTGGCCTTCGGGATACCGTCTTTGTAGGCAATGGATGCGGCGGTTTTGAATGCCATTTCCGAGGAGTCAACCGGATGGTATGAACCGTCGTAAAGTGTGGCCTTAAGACCTACCATCGGGAAACCGGCAAGTACGCCGTGCTCGATGGAATCAAGGAGACCCTTTTCAACTGCGGGGAAGAAGTTCTTCGGTACGGAACCGCCGAATACTTCCTCTGCAAATACGAGACCGGGCTCATCGCAGGGCTCAAAGCGAATCCAGACATCACCGAACTGGCCGTGTCCGCCGGACTGCTTCTTGTGACGACCCTGTACTTCAACCTTCTTCTTGATAGCCTCTCTGTAGGCTACCTTCGGAGCGCGAAGTTCAACATCAACGCCGAACTTGGACTTGAGCTTGCCGATGATAACATTGATATGCTGCTCACCGAGGCCTTTGATGACCTGCTCTTTGGTCTCTGTGTTTGTGCCGAATGTGATAGTCGGATCCTCGTCCATAAGTTTGATGAGGCCTGCGGCAATCTTCTCTTCCTCGCCCTTCTTTGTGGCATAAACCGCCATCGGCATGCAGGGCTCGGGAAGGTTGAGACCCTTGAGTGTAAGCGGCTGTTTCTGTGAAGAGATTGTGTCACCTGTCTTGAGACCGTCAAGCTTTGTAAGGATGGCGATGTCACCGGCAGTTATGACGTTACCCTCTTCCTGCTTGCCGCCGTGAGGATAAAGGATCTTACCGAAACGCTCGGTGTTGCCTGTGCGTGTGTTGTAGATAGGTGTATCGGATTTGATCTCACCTGAAACGACCTTGACATAGGAGAGCTTACCTACGAACGGGTCGGCTATTGTCTTGAAGCAGATAGCCGCGAGCGGGCCGGCGGGGTCGCACTTGAGTGCAACTTCCTTGCCGTCAGCGTCTGTCGCGACCTCGCCTGTCTTCGCGGCGGCTGCCGGAAGAAGGCTTACTATACCGGAGAGGAGAAGGTCAATACCTTCAAGGCTCTGGCCCGAGCATGCGAAAACAGGATAAATATCACCGTTTGTAACACCCTCAAGAAGTCCGTCCTGAACTTCCTTCTCTGTGAAAGCTTCGCCCTCAAAGAATTTTTCCATGAGCTCTTCGGAAGCTGAAGCAACAGACTCATTGAAGATATCGCGCATGGCGTCAAGTTTAGGACCTGACGGCATGTCTATCTCGGTCGCCTTTCCGTTTGCGTACTTGTAAGCTTTGTTCTGGGCAAAGTTTACAAGAGCGGCGATCTTATCATTTTCAATGTAGGGAACAACTACCGGGCAGAGTTTTGTGCCGTGAACTGCCTGAAGTTCATCAAAGACATTACCGAAGTTCGCGTTCTCGGCGTCAGTTCTGATGATGATGAACATTGTTGAGAGAATGCGCGCCTGAGCGGCCTCAA
>JAFYJR010000107.1 GCA_017538005.1 Clostridia bacterium
ATATCCTACATTGACGAGCTGCTTGAGTACTTTGCGACTCATCCGGCAACGCTCACAAGATCCTTCAAGTCACTTGAGAGTGACAACGAGGTTGTCGAGGTAACCGTAATCTACGGAGCCAGGGAGCACAAGCTCACCTTCTTCGTCCGCCACCTCGACAAATCCGTATTCAACGCGGATGCCCAGGATCTCAACATGTAACTCAATGGACCTGTCGTTTCGACTCATCCATTAATAATTAAAAGGAGTTTTAAAAATGGAAGAAAAGAAAGGCTTAGTTGCAGAATTCAAAGAATTCATAGCACGCGGTAATGTCATGGACATGGCTGTCGGCGTTGTTATCGGCGGAGCTTTCACAGCTATCGTTAACGCCCTCATCGAGTCCGTCATCAATCCCCTTATCGCCATCATCGCAGGTAAGGCCGATTTCGCTGAGGTTACAATAGGCATATTCCCTATCGGCATCCTCATCGCCGCAATCATCAACTTCCTCTGCATCGCTCTCGTTGTATTCCTTCTCGTTAAGGCATTCAACAAAGCCAAGGAAAAAGGCGCAAAGAAGGAAGAAGAACCCGCAGCTGAAGAAGAGCCCGCAGGTCCCACCCAGGAAGAGCTTCTCGCAGAGATAGTTGAACTTCTCAAAGCAAAGAAATAACGATCGGACAGTTTTAAATGAGAACACTCTATTTTGACTGTTCCAGCGGAGCCGCCGGCGATATGTTGTCGGCGGCCCTCTTTGAACTTATAAGTGACAAAGAGGAATTCCTGCAGGAACTTAACTCTGCCGGCATACCCGGCGTAAAGACAACAGCCGAGCCCTGCGTAAAGCAAGGCATTACCGGCACGCATTTTACCGTGACAATAAACGGTGAAATCGAGGGCGACCATGAGCATTACCATCATGATCAGGAACACCATCATGACCATGACCGAGAGCATCACTATCACTCCACCCTCGACGACATAACCGATATCATAGACTCGCTCGACATACCGGACAAGGTCCGCGCCGACGCGATAGAAGTCTATAAGATGATAGCCGAAGCGGAGGCGCGCGTACACGGCACGGAGCCGGGCGAGGTGCATTTCCACGAAGTGGGAATGCTTGACGCCGTGGCCGACGTAGTGACCGTGTGCTGGCTCCTTGACAAGCTGAACCCGGACCTCATAATGTCCTCACCCGTCAATACGGGCAAGGGCAGTATCATGTGCGCCCACGGTCTCATGCCCGTCCCCGCGCCCGCGACTACTCTCATCTTAAAGGACATCCCCGTGTACAGTTCCGAAGTTGAAGGCGAGCTCTGCACCCCTACAGGTGCCGCGCTCATTAAACACTTCGTAACCAAGTTCGGCAATCTTCCCGAGATAAAGATGGAAGAGGTCGGCTACGGCATGGGCACAAAGGACTTTGAGTTCCCGAACTGTGTCAGGGCCATTTTCGGTGAGACTGACGATGCAATCGCTGAGGAACCGGTCAGGATCAGACATCCGGTAAGCCACACAGACGAAGAGAAGAAGATAATCATCAACAGGCTGTCCCGTATAAGCGGCCATATTGAGTCAATCAAGCGTATGGTTGAGGACAACCGCGACACGGACGATATACTCGTCCAGCTCGCCGCAGTCGCCTCCTCCGTAAGCTCGGTAAGCCGTGTGATTATCAAATCCCACTTCAAGTACGCCATAAACAAGGCGGCGGAGAAAGATGATCTCGACCCCGTCTACGGCCTCGTTGACAAGTTCCTTAAATAAACAAAAAAATAAAAGCCCGGCTCAGCCGGGCTTTATTTTTTTTACTTTTCAAAACCGTGTGTCCAGTCGGACAGCCTGTAATAGAGTATGTAAATGACGGAGCTGATACCCCAGGTAATCGGATACGCCATATAGACATAGCGTATCTCTCCGAACATGTGCATGACAAACATTATGTACGATACGCGGATGACGCACCAGACGCTCAGCATGACGAACATCGGGACGAAGGCCTTGCCCGCTCCGCGGCAGACTGCCGCGACGGCGTGTGAAAACGCCAGCAGGCAGTAAAACAGCGGAATGATATGGGCCTGAGTCACACCGAGCGCTATGACCTCAGGCGTCTTGTCAAAGAGGCCTATGAGCGTCGGTGAGAAGAAATAGTATATGACGCCTATTATCTCCGCCAGAAGCGGCGAAAGCGTCATACAGAACCTCGCACCCTGCTTTGCGCGAACATACTCCCGCGCTCCCAGGTTCTGGCTTATGAAAGTGGTGACCGCAAGGTTCAGCGCCATAATCGGTATGAAGGCAAATCCCTCTATCTTTGCGTGCGAGCCGAAGGCCGCCATGGCATACTTGCCGAAGGAGTTTATCTGCGACAAAACTATAACATTCGCAAAACCTATAACAGAGTTCTGTATACCTGAAGGCATACCGTACTTGATGGTTTCCTTCAGAAGCGGGATATCAAATCCCAGGGCAGAAAGAGATATCGTGTAGACATGCCCTTTCTGCATAAGGTGACCGAGACAGAGCACCGCCGAGAAAGACTGTGAGAGAATGGTAGCGAAAGCGGCCGACCATACTCCCCACCCTAAAGCGCCTACAAACACGAGGTCTAAAACAATATTCATCAGAGCCGAGAATATCAGGTAATAGAGCGGTCGTTTACTGTCGCCCACCGTGACCATGACGGAGCGGCACATATTGTAAACAACCATGCCGATACAGCCCGCAAAGATTGTACGAAAGTACGACACCGCCTCAGGCAGGACATCCGGATCGG
>JAFYJR010000016.1 GCA_017538005.1 Clostridia bacterium
CGCGACACATCTTGAGTTTTCCGTGCCCTCGCGCGGTCTCATCGGTTACCGTTCCGAGTTTTTAACCGACACGAACGGCAACGGAATAATGAATCAGATTTTTGACGGTTATCAGCCGTATAAAGGCGATATCCAGATGCGTGAGCGCGGATCTATTGTCGTTCACGAGTCAGGCGAGTCCAATGCTTACGGACTTTTCAACACCCAGGAGCGCGGCAGACTCTTTATCGGCCCGGGTGTGGAAGTCTATGAGGGCATGATAGTCGGAGAGTGCGCAAAGAATGAGGATATCGTCTGCAATGTCTGCAAGACGAAGCATCTCACTAACACCCGCGCCTCAGGTTCGGATGACGCGCTCCGCCTTGTGCCTCCGACGGTTTTAAGCCTCGAGCAATGTATGGAATTCATTGCCGATGACGAACTTCTGGAGGTAACACCTACATCGCTCAGGCTCAGAAAAATGATTCTGAACAAAGAGCAGCGCATGAAACAGCAGTATAAGAACAAATAAAAAAAGACCTCGGTACATCAGAGTGTATCGAGGTCTATTTCATTTAAGTTGTAAACGAAGAGGTCCGCAAGCTGCCGGATCTTTTCTTCGTTGTGGGCCGACCACTTATCCGCGACACCGACCACTTTGTATTCTGTTGGAGCGAGAGTTTTGATCGGTGTCAGAGTGTCTTCGAAGATGTAAGTCTGATCTTTCGGTGTGCCGAGAAACTCCCGTGAGGCGTCATAGATAATCGTTGTTTTCTTGTCGCAGCGGAAATCGTAGCAGGTGTAAATCTTGTCGAAGTATTTAAAAATACCGTTTCTCTTTAGGGCGGCAGTGACGAGGTGAATATCCGTCGCCGTAGCCAGCACAATCGGTATGTTTCTCTCTTTAAGTTTATCAAGAAACTCAACGACACCCGGTTTTACAAGAACCTCTTCCAGGTAGCCCTGTTCAACCATAGAGTTTGCTTTCGCGGCAAGTTCTTCAACGGTGACATCGAGAAGTCCCTGCTCTTTGAAGTAGACATTCATCTCTTCAAAAAGCATGTTCTTTGTGGCTTCCTGTATGTCGATATCTGTTTTGACACCGAATTTTTCAAGCACACGCGGACCTATGTTCATCCAGAGATGCATCGAGTCCAAAACGGTGCCGTCCATATCCAAAATTGCGCCTTTAATCATCTGTCTCTTCCTTCGGGAAAGGTATTTCGGCCTTCAGTTCGGCCTTGTAAATCTTGGTCCAGTAACTCGGCACTATCTCGAGCGTGAAGCCGCAGCCGTTTGGAACAAGCCACTCCGGCATGGGCAGCTCGGGCAGAGCAAACATACTCATGAGGCCCATGATTACGCCTCCGTGGGTGACGATGGCGGCTTCACGCGTCTCCGTTTTGAAGAGGCCTTCGACTATTTTGAGGAAGGCATCGGAGATCCGCTTGCCGAACTCGCCGTTTGTCTCACCGTATGGCGGACCCGCTTCGGCTCCGCCGGCGAGCCACTCGGGGAACTTCGCCTCCGACTCGAGTTCGGCGGCGTCCATGCCTTCCCAGGCTCCGAAATTGAACTCTTTAAGACCGTCTATAACCAGCGCGGTCATATCGGGATAGAGGATGTCGGCAGTCTGTCTGCAGCGCAGGAGCGGGCTTATGAAGAGGGCGTCAACTTCCGGATAAATCATCTCCGCCTTCATCTGTTTAAGCTGCTCAAGGCCCTCTTCACAGACGGGGACATCGAGATGTCCGACATATTTGCCCTCAAAGTTCTCTTTGGTGAGACCATGTCTTATGAGGTGTATTTTATAGGTTTTCATAGTTGCCTCCGAGTATAATTTCGGGTATAATAAAACTCCGATTTGGAAAAATATATTACAATTTGTATAAACGGGGTGGCGTTATGCCGAGTAATCTGACCAGGAATAATTCCGCGATTTTCGCGACGAGACTCAACGAACTGCGCAAGGACAGAAAGATCAGCCAGAAACAGGCGGCAAAGGATCTGGGTATCTCCCAGGCCCTTCTTTCGCACTACGAAAACGGAGTCCGCGAGTGCGGCCTGAACTTTGTCGTCCGCGCGGCGAATTACTATAACGTATCCTGCGATTTCCTGCTCGGAAATTCCAAGAGCACTATCAGTATCGACCGCAGCGTGAAGATAACTGATATCCCTGAAGACAGCGAAATGACAACGGATACGATAGTCCGCGCCGCGCTCGCCATAGCAAAAAAAGTCAAGAAGGACGAGGAACTGATGAAGTACATAACAGATGTCTACGGTCTCTCGACATATCTTGTTCTTTACGCCGGAGTAAAAAAAGGCGTAATTCCGATGTCCTGGCTTGATGAGAATCTTTTAAACCCCGATGTTGCCTCTTATCTGTCCCACAGTCTGGGCGACAAGACGAGGGCGATAAACTGGATTCAGAAGAAACCCGCCAGGGAGAGGGAACCGCAGTGTATTTCAACAGTCACTTCCTGGACTAATGACTATCTTAACATAAGTATAGCAAGTTTACTATAATAAAAAAACGGGCAGCGGCTTCGCTGCCCGTCATTTTTTTGTTATGACAACGCTTCCCTGTACATATTGAGATACAGGTCGGCGGAGCGCGCCCAGCTGTTGTCGCATTTCAGCGCGCGTGTCACAAGCTCGCTCCAGGCCTTCTTGTCATTGTAGAAGAGGTCTATGGCGCGGTTTATTGCCCAATGCATATCCTGGGCGTTGTATGTCTTGAATGTGAAACCGTTGCCTACGCCGTCGCCGCAGTCGGTGATGGAGTCTTTAAGACCGCCCGTCTCGCGTACGATCGGAATCGTGCCGTAGCGGAGCGCTATCATCTGAGACAGGCCGCACGGCTCACTCTTTGACGGCATGAGGAACATGTCGGCGCCGGCATAAATCTGACGCGAGAGCGCCGGATCGAAGGCAAGTTCCAGGCGGAACTTGTCCGGATGGCGCGCCGCGAGGCCTCTGAAGAAGTCCTCGTACTGGGCGTCGCCGGTGCCGAGCACGATAAAGCGAACCTCTGTGGTGTTCAGGAGTTCGTCTATCATATTTGTAATAAGGTCAAGGCCCTTGTGTGTCACAAGGCGGGAGATAAGAGCAATAATCGGAACTTCGGGTTTGTGCTCGAAGCCGAAACGGTTCTCAAGTTCTTCCTTGCACTTGGCCTTGTTTGCTTTTGACTTGGCGGAATAGTGGTACTTCAGCGCCTTGTCGGTCTGCGGGTTGTAACTGTCGGTGTCGATGCCGTTTAAGATACCCACGAGTTTCCAGGAATTCTTCCAGAGAATGGAATCAAGTCCGTGTGAGAACCACGGATCGAGGATCTCGTTGGCGTATGACGGGGAGACAGTGGTAACCTTGTTGCAGCATTCGATGGCGCTCTTTGAGAAGTTTACGCAGCCGTCATAGTCTATGAGCGAGTAGTCGGGCGGGGAAATGCCTATGACTTCATTTAAGAGTTCATAGCCGTAAACGCCCTGGTACTGGATATTGTGAATGGTATAGACCGTGCGGATGCCCTGGTAACCGTCCCTGTTTGCGTAGAAACAGTTGTAGTAGATGGGGATGAGGGCTGTCTGCCAGTCGTTGCAATGTATGATGTCCGGTTTCCAACCGCCGAGCCAGGCGATAAGTTCGAGCACTGCGCGTGAGAAGAATGTGAATCTCTCCGCGTCGTCGTAGTAACCGTAGAGGCCCGGACGTTTGAAGTAGTACTCGTTGTCTATGAGGTAGTAAGTGACGTTGTTTGCCTTCGTCTCAAAGACGCCGCAGTACTGTGAACGCCATGCGACAGGCACATCGAAGTGGAAGAGGAATTTCATATCCTTTCTCTTGTCTTCGCCCACGCACTCGTACAGAGGAAGTACTACGCGTACATCCTCACCTTTTTCGACGAGAGCCTTCGGCAATGCGCCGGCCACCTCACCGAGTCCGCCGCTCTGGGCGAAAGGGGTAGCTTCACTTGAGGCAAAAAGTATATTCATAATGGTCCTCCGGGTTATACTGTTGAGTTTTTGCTGATAAAGAGCGGGTATGATTCGTCACCGGAAAGGTTCTTGTTCGGTGTGACAACCGCGTTCTTATCCGTAATTACCGCGTTGAGCGATGAGTTTGTGCTGATAACGGTGCCCTGCATCAGAATCGAGTTTCTGACAACGGCACCTTTCTGTACTTTTACATCACGGAAGAGCACACTGTTTTCAACTGTGCCTTCTATGACACAACCGTCCGCGATGAGGGAGTTCTTGACTTCGGCATCAATGCCGTACATTGCGGGTACATTGTCGCAGATCTTTGTGTCAACGGGCTTTGCGGGGTCAAAGAGAAGTTTCCTGTTCTCGGGATTTAACAGGTCGATATTTGCTTTGTAGTATGAGCGGAGTGAGTCCATATAGGCGGAAAATCCGGTTATGGGATATCCGTAAATCTTGAGCGTCTGCAGGTTGGCCTGAATTACATCGCGCTCGAATGATGTCGCGTTGTGCGCCACCGCGCTGCGTACCAGGTATTCGAGAAGCGATTTTCTCATCAGGATAATGTTGAAGGAGTAGTTTGTCTCCATACCCGCTTCGCTTCCCGATGATACGGAAATCTCGTTGATGCGTTTGTCGTCGCCTACGGCGAACAGCATGAGATCCTGAATGTTGGGAGTTCTGCCGTGCTTGTAGACGATGGTAATATCAGAGTTCTTCTCCGTATGGAATTTGAAAAGGTCCTTGAAGTCGATGTTGTAAAGGGTGTTTGTATCTGTCAGCAGTACATAGTCCTGACGCGACTTCTTGAGGAAGTCGGAGATACTGTACAGAGATGACAGTTTTGAATCGTGATTTGTGAGGGCGCTCGATGTGTTGTAGGGCGGGAGTATGAACATACCCTCGCGCTTTCTGTCGAGGTCCCAGGGGCGGCCCGAGCCGACATGGTCGACAAGGGACTGGAAACTTGTGTTGGTGATGATACCGACCTGCGTCATTCCGGCATTTACCATGTCGGAGAGCGGGAAGTCTATCATTCTGTAACGGCCGCCGTAAGGTACGGAAGCAGCTGTTCTGACAGAGGTGAGTTCACCCTGTGACAGAGAGCTGTAATTCTGCGCGTGTATGATACCGAGTACTTCACTTGCTCTCATTTTACGCTTCCTCCTTTTCGCCTATCATTGATTTGGCAGGGACGACTTCGTCCTTTGCCACCGTAACGTTTTCGCCGATTACCGTGATGCCCCACTGACCGGGCTCACAGTCCTTCTCGCAGGCGCCGACTTTGGCGCCTTCTTCTATTATTGCGTTCTCGGCAATTATGGAATACTGTACAACGGCATTCTTTTTGACAACCGAGCCCGGCATGATGATTGAGTCGCGGATTTTCGCGCCTTCCTCGACTATTACGTTCGCGAACAGGACGGAGAAGTTTACATCGCCCTCAATCTCACAGCCTTCGGCGATGAGTGTGTTCTGAACATGCGCCTTGTCGGAGATGTACTGCGGAGGAGCGCTCGGGCTTTTTGCGTAAATCTTCCAGGTCGGGTCGTCGAGGTCTATCTCCGCTTCAGGGGAGATGAGGTCCATATTTGCCATCCAGAGGGAGTCTATGGTACCTACATCGCGCCAATATCCCTTGAACGGGAAGGCGACCATCTTTTCGCCGGCAGCGTGCATGGCAGGAATTACATCTTTACCGAAGTCGTTTGAGGAACCTTCTTTTGCCTCGTCCTCGATAAGATACTGGCGAAGTTTCTTCCAGGTGAAGATGTAAACACCCATGGAAGCCTTGTTGCTGCGGGGGTTTGCAGGTTTCTCCTCAAATTCGGAAATGGTTCCGTCATCGTTTACAATCATGAGACCGAAACGGGAAGCCTCTGCCCAGTCGACCTCGAGCATCGCTATGGTGCAGGCCGCTTCTTTCTCCTTGTGGAAGGAGAGCATCTCGGCGTAGTCCATCTTGTAGATATGGTCGCCGGAGAGGATGGCCACATACTCGGGGTCGTATTTGTCGATGAAGTTTATGTTCTGATAAATGGCGTTCGCGGTACCTTTGTACCATTCGGTACCCTCTATCTGCTGATAAGGAGAAAGGATGTGGACGCCTCCGTCAGAGCGGTCGAGGTCCCACGGCTCGCCGTTTCCGATATAGTCATTCAGTTCGAGAGGCTGATACTGGGTGAGTACGCCGACAGTGTGAATGCCGGAATTTACGCAGTTTGAGAGCGGGAAGTCGATGATACGATACTTACCGCCGAAAGGAACCGCGGGTTTGGCTATTTTCTTGGTCAGTATGCCGAGACGGCTGCCCTGGCCACCGGCAAGCAGCATTGCTATGCATTCATTTTTTCTTGCCATTTGTCTTCTCCTTTGTCTTTACTTTCCTGAGGAATATTGCCGAGTTACCGGCGAGATTTACCTTGAGGCTGTCCTGCTTGTTGTGCATGGGCTCCGCAACCGTTTTTACCTTGCCCTTTGAGCCCCAGCCGGTGCCTCCGTATTTCGGGTCGTCCGTGTTGAAGACGACTTCATAAGTTCCTTTGTCCGCGCCGCAGAGGTATCCCTCGCGGTTTACGACTGTGAAATTTAAAATCGCAATCAGTTCATCGCCCTTGTCGTTCATACGCTTGAAGGCGAGGACTGAGTTGTCGTTGTCATCCGGGATGATCCATTCAAAGCCTTCCCAGCCGTAGTCTATTTCCCAGAGCTCGGAATTGTCTTTGTAGAACTTGTTCAGGGCTTTTGTGAACTCACGGGTTTTCTTGTGCATGTCGTAGTCCAGAAGGGCCCAGTCGAGTTCGTCACCGTAGTCCCATTCTTTGAACTGGCCGAATTCGGAGCCCATGAATATGAGTTTCTTTCCGGGATGGGCGTACATGTAGGCCAGCATTGAGCGGAGTCCGGCGAATTTTCTGAAGTATTCGTCCGGATTGTCCGGGTTACCGGGATGTTTGTTTATCAGCGAGCCTTTTCCGTGTACGACTTCATCGTGCGAAATCGGCAGGATGAAGTTTTCGGAGAAGGCGTAGAAGAACGAGAATGTCAGACAGTCGTGGTTGTATTTTCTCGCGAGGCCGTCTAAGTTAAAATAGCGGATGACATCGTTCATCCAGCCCATATTCCACTTGAAGTTGAAGCCGAGCGACTTGTCGTCGAGGTCTGTCGGCTTCGTGACATTGGGCCAGGCGGTGCTTTCCTCGGCTATCATCATGACATCTCCGTGGTCACGGAAGATGTTTTCGTTGAGCTTCTTGAGGAAAGCCACGGCCTCGAGGTTTTCGACGCCGCCGTTGACGTTCGGCATCCACTCGCCGTCTTTTCTGTCATAGTTTAAGTAGAGCATTGAGGCGACAGCGTCTACGCGGAGGCCGTCAATGTGGTATTTGTCAATCCAGAACATCGCGTTTGAGACGAGGAAGCTCTGGACTTCGGTTCTGCCGAAGTCGAAGACGCGTGTGCCCCAGGATTTGTGTTCGCCTTTTCTCGGATCGGCGTACTCGTAGCAGGGTTCGCCGTCAAACTCGTAGAGGCCGCACTCGTCTTTCGGGAAGTGGGCGGGAACCCAGTCCAGAATGACGCCTATACCGTTTTTATGGCATGTGTCTATGAGGTACATGAGGTCTTCAGGGGTGCCGTATCTTGATGTGGCTGCGAAATATCCGCAGACCTGATATCCCCAGGATCCGTCAAACGGGTACTCGGAGAGGGGCATGAATTCGATGTGGGTGTAACCCATCTCTTTTACATACGGAACGAGTTCTTCCGCAAGTTTTCTGTATGAGAATGTGTTGCCGTCGTCAAAGCGGCGCCAGGAACCCGCGTGAACCTCGTAAATGTTTATCGGAAGGTCGTAGATACGTGTGCTTGCACGTTTCTTGAGCCAGGCGGAATCGTGCCATTTATACTTATCGAGCTCATAGAATTTTGTGGCGGTTCCGGGCCTTGTTTCCATATGATAGCCGTAGGGGTCGCTCTTGTATATCATGCGGCCGTTCGCGGCTTTTACTGCATATTTATACAGAGTGTACTCGTTTATCAGGTTGGAAATCTCGATTTCCCAGATGCCGTCGCTGATTTTGTACATCTGATGGGCCCTTTCGTCCCAGTTGTTGAACTCTCCCACAACGCTCACTGCCTGCGCGTGAGGTGCCCAGGTTCTGAACACCACCGTGTTTTTGTCGACCCTGTGCGAGCCCATGAATTCATAGGCGTTCGCGTTGTTTCCCTGGTGGAAAAGGTAGACGGGATAGTCAAGATTCGGTCTCTTTTCAGCCATTTTTTAACCTCTTAGACAGTAAAAATAGAATATTATGATACAAATTAAATAGTACCAAAAATGCGCAAATCATTCAATACTTTTGTGCAAAAAACCTAAACATTTTTTACAAAAAGTATTTTTGCAAAACCCGAAAGTTTGTGCAAAACTGTCAAAAAAATTTTTTCTTATGCCCCTATTTTGTGGTTTTGAAATTTTTCTTCACAAACTGTGGAAAAATTTTTGGTCAAAATTTTAAAAATTTGGTTGCTTTTTATAGTGTATTAATATATAATGCCTTTATAGTGGATAAACATCTGCTCTTATCATTATTATTTATCTTTGAAAGCGAGGGCTTTGAAATGGACGATAGGAGACGCACCATTTCTTCTGAGGAACAGATGATTGGCGAAGCTCTGATGCGTGTTTCAAACACACTTGAAGCACAGAGACTTACCAAATCACTTGACTACCAGGAGAAACTGAGAGCCCGCTCCAACATCAGACTCATCATCGCTATAATCTGCCTCTTTGTGGCACTTATGATGATGGTTATCAGCGGAGCGCTTCTCTTCATTCTTTGGCGTTATGCAGACCCGATTCTTGACACCGTAATGCCGTTCCTGAAGGGTATGATGGGTGACTTCGGAGTCATCTGGGACGGACTCGTTGAGTCGCTGTCTTACGTACCTGTTATGGTTGAACAGCTCACACGACTTCTTGAACAGGTCATCATTATGCTCGAGGGCATCAACAGAATTGACCTCGCCGGAATGATGGGATATCTTTCCCAGATGCTCGGCGGACTCATGACAATGATGGACGATCTCAGAGCAGCTCTTAAACCTATGCTTGAAGCAGTCGGCAGAATGCTTGAGACCCTTTCACTTGAAGGTCTTGATGGCATTATCGAGGACCTCTTTGGTCCGGAAGCCGCAGCCAGCATCAAGGAACTTATGGCCGGCATGTTCTCACTTATGGCAGGCGCAGGAAAGACTCTTGGCGCACTCGGTGAAGGAATGGCCGACATAGACATGAGCGCTATGATGAAGGGCATGCAGGACATGCTCACAGTCGGCGGCGAAACCATGAGCACACTCGCTGCTTCACTTGCCGATATGGATCTCTCCAACATGATCAACGGTATGATGGACATGATGGATGCAGGCGGCAAGGCTATGTCTGAAATGGCTACAGCTCTTTCCAACATGGATCTCACTGAGATGATGGAAGGCATGGAAACCATGATGAACGGCATGGGCAACGCTATGGGTTCAATGGGCCAGGCTATGGAAGTTGTCGGTAACACAATCAGCGAAAACGTTGAAAACGGCAACATTGAAAAGCTCATCAACGCTATGGATCAGGCTATGGGTGAAATCGGTGACGGTATCTCCGGTAACATCAAGGCTGAAGATATCTCCAACCTGGTTCAGAACATGGGCGTTCTCATCAACGGTATGAGTGAAGCTGCAGGCGCAGCCGGTAACGCCATGAGCGACCTCGCCAGCGCTCTCAATGACGGTGGTATCATGGGTATCATCAGAGCACTTCTCGGTGGCTGATAAAGTAAGATAAATAAGTTTTAATCCGAGCAGATTAAAATAAAACAATTGGGGTCTGTACATATGTGCAGACCCCTTTTAAGTTGAAGGAGGGTTCTTTATGAATATACTAAAGAAAATCCTTTGCATATTATTATGTATATTATTTATGTTCTCTCTCTCTGTTCCGGCCTTTGCCGCGAATAATGATGAGAAGGAGACCAATGAAAAGGTCATCAGTTTTTCCAATCCAAACGGCAGGGTAATGAGTGTTGCGAAATACGGTAATGTCAGACAGTTCCCCGCGAATTCCCTTGAGGGTATTGTAAACAGCATTGATCTCGGTATAGATATCATAACCGTAAGTGTACGCGTCACAAAGGACGATCAGTTTGTGCTTCTTACCTCATCAGACCTGTCAAAGGTCTGTTGCGGCAATGAGGGTGTGGCCGTAGCCGGAAGGGCTGAGGAATACACTCTTGAGGATCTGCAGAACACTTTCTTCTTAAAGTCCGGCTACGGCGGAAGTGATGCCGAGGCGACGACTTATAAGATAGCATCCCTTCTTGATGCCATAGCCGCGGCAGACGGCAAAGCCCTTCTCATGATAAATAACGGCTGGAAATATGCCGAGGAGATAAACAAGCTTGCGCAGGAGAAGGATTGCGCGGATATGATAATACTTCGCGGAGCGACGAATATCGACGAGATTTCGGCTTTCAAGACGAAATACGGAACCTCTTCCTGTCTCGTTGCCGCAAGTTATAACGCGGATACATCCGACGGCTCCGCGAAGAACTTTGTCGAGCAGGCCCTGGCCGCGGGAGCATATATGGTCGAGCTCGGCGGCAAAAGGC
>JAFYJR010000108.1 GCA_017538005.1 Clostridia bacterium
CGAGTGGCCACATTGCCGGTTATTGTTTTTTCCTTGTCAGGGTTGCGGCGACTATTGTGGCGATGAGGGCAAAGGGGGCTATGCGGACATAGGCCCAGACGAAGGCGTGGATTATGACGCCTGAGACGGCCAGTTCGGGATTGCTGTAGTCCCATTCCATATATGCGTTGCCCATCGTCGCCGTCAGAATGAAAACAATGATTATCGCGATGCTAAGAGCGATGAAAAGGTAATGCTTGGTTTTGCGTCTGCTTTCCCTTCTCTGTGCAAGCTGCAGGTTGATTACCTCAAGCTTTTCCGATATCTCTTTTAAACTGTCGGGTTCATTCTGGGTCAGGGTTTCGCCGAGCAGGGTGCTCACCGGTGTTTCAAATACCTCTGATAAAGAGATGAGCATCTCCGCGTCCGGGACCGAGAGCCCCTGTTCCCATTTTGATACCGTCTGTCGGACGACATTGAGTTTGACGGCCAGTTCTTCCTGTGAAAGTCCTTTTTGTTTTCTTAAAGTTTTGATGTTTTCCTTAAGCATTTTCATGCCTCCTTTCACAGACAATTCTATGGCCGCTTTGCCGTTGCCTCAAGCAACGGGTTTTAACATCTGTCAGTTTTCGTCTTTGAGGGGCTTTTTCAGGGCGTTTTGGAAAAGTTCCTTCATTTTGGATTTGCCCTTTTTGGTTGAGAGGTCATCAAGGACCATCTCGCCGCTGAAGACGAGCGAGAGGATGCCGAGATAGGCCTCACCGAGAGCGGTTGTTATGACGCCGGCAGTGGTGGCGGAGATGGCGGTGCCGGCGATGGTACCGGCGCCGGGGAGAAGCTTCGCTACCTCCGCGACAACGGTTCTGCCGAGAATCGTTGCTCCGCTTGAGCCTATCGTCGATGAGAGCAATGCAGTGATTACGCTCTTGTTTACTTCAAAGCCGAAAATCGCCGTGATTGAGGCAATCATGGCTATCTGTGTGGGGACGAGAGCGGCCGCATCCGCAACCGGGATGGGTATGGTCGCCTCTGTTATGGCGAGTGTTGTCGCGGTTGCTATGGCCGCTCTCGCCCTTTTCCTTTTTTCAGCCAGACTCACTATCTGGACATTCTGAAGAGTATCCATCAGCTCGTCCGGCAATGATTCCCCCATGACTTTGATGAGGACATCAAGTCCGAATGCTTTTGCGGTGTATTCATCGTCTATGTCATAGTCCTCGGCGAGGACAGGGATTACCTGAAGGACATTCAGGTTTTCCTCAAGCAGCATCTTACGGAGCGCGTCCGCGTTCTTCTTTGAGAAGGACTGTGTGAGGACTATGATGATGGGCACTTTTGTGACCTGTTTCTCTTTTGTGAGTTCCCTGATCCACTCTATCTCTTCCGGCTCAACACGGTTTGAAGCCGTGTTTATGCAGTACCAGATACAGTGAATTGTCTGGTTTATGTCCTTGGTGGCAAGGCCTTCGTTTATGGTGTCAAGCACTTCCTGCTTGACCTGTGCCTGAACGTCCTTGCCGAGCTCGAAGCCGCGGGTGTCATAAATTGCCAAGGGTACATCCTTTTTCGTGAGCTTTCGCATATGCTCAGTCACGGGTTTGCCCATGCCGGTCTCGGCGAGCTTTTCCCTGAACACCGCGTTTATCAGTGTACTTTTGCCTACGCCCGTCTTTCCGGCGACTATTATGTTCAGCGTCTTGAGATTCTTTATTCTCTCGGAAATGGCTTCTATGGCCTCACGGGCGACTTTATCAGTACTTATTTCCACTTTACTGTCCCCTTTCTATTTCTTTACTATTTCCGGGCCCAGATTATCGACGTCAATTTCTTCTTTTTCAAGTTTTTTGCTTAAAGTTGTGAGTTTCTTTTTCAAATAATCAGGGAGTATGAAAAGTTCCAGATATGCTATCGCTATCGGGACCAGAATGTACAGCGCTTTTTTGAGTGCTTTCACGGGTTTCCCTCCTTTTATTCGGCAAATTTTTCGCGCATGAAGGCGAAGGTTTGCTTGAGGGCGTGCTGGGCTTCGGGGAAGAGCTCGTAGATCGGGAAGGCATGGAACATGCCGTCCGGGACTACGAGCGTGGCCTCCACGCCCGCATCCTGAAATTTCTTAACCAGGGTTTCGGACTCCGAGCGGAGCATTTCTATGCCGCCGACGAAGCAGAGCAGCGGCGGGAAACTGCTGTCGTACTCCGCGAGGACGGGAGAGACATACGGGTCATCTCTCGGTGTGTCGCCGAGCCACATGTACAGTTCGCTCTTCTGAAGAAGTGTTGTGACATCTTCAGGCTTGGGCGTCTCGCCTCTTATGCCGAAGACGGGGTCATATTTATAGTTGTAGACATATGAGTCGCCTGAGGCGGTCATGTCTATCCAGGGCGAGAATAAAACTACGCCGCGCGGCATTGTCTTCTTCGCGTCCCTGAGTCTGAGGAGAAGCTGCATTGCAAGATTACCGCCTGCGCTGTCGCCTACAACTATTACGTTTTCGGCTTTATATCCTTCTTTTTCCATCCATTCCCAGACTTTAAGTGTCTGGTTTATCATTGTCGGATGAGTCGCCTCAGGCGCGCAGGTGTAGTCAAAATGAATTACAGTACCGCCGTATGAGGCTTTGGAGTAGCGCTTGTTGAGAAGCCTGTAGTAGAACATCATGCGGGAGACGTACGCGCCGCCGTGGCAGACGAATACGACATTCTCCGACGCGTTCTTCTTCGGTTTGAAAACCTCAGTCGTTACGCCGTCGACTTTAACCTTCTTGTATGAGTAGCCGCGGCGGCCGAGAAAGATCGGAAACAGCGGTTCCATCGATCTTAAATCTTTAACAAGATTCTTATTCTTTTTCTCAACAATTATCGGGTTTACATTGCCCGCAGCTCTGGCTATCTCTCCGAAAATCGTACCGAGTAAACTTGCTTTCATGGTTTCCCCTCCTCTTTACGGTTCCCATTATACCACAGTTCTTAATATACCAACGCGAAATATATCAAAGTACTGAAATCAGTACTTTTCGTATTGACATAACGAAAATTTGTGCTATAATGACTTTACAACAAAATACTGAGCCCAACACGTAGCTTAGCGTAAAGATGCTCTTGCAGAAAAATCTTAACAAGAGAAACGCGGCTTGAATATGTGTACGGACGAGCTCCTTATTTCTTTTTATTTAAAAGTATTGAAGA
>JAFYJR010000017.1 GCA_017538005.1 Clostridia bacterium
ACGGTACTGTCTGCGGTGTTTATGCTTGCGTTTAAGCAGATTCCCGACGCGGAAATGATCAAAATCTCCATGGGACCTCTGCTCTATACGGCAATTCTCTCAAGCGGAGTGGCATACACACTTCAGATTTTCTCACAAAAAGGTACAAACATTTCGATTGTCTCTCTCATACTCTGCATGGAGTCGGTCTTTGCCGCTCTTACGGGAGCGATTTTCCTGCATGAGGCAATGACGGCGAGAGAGTATATCGGAAGTCTGATATTACTGGCGGCCATAGTGATTTCGCAGCTTCCCGCCAAGAAAGAGGTGAAAGAGCAATGAAACGCATTGTCTCAATTCAGGATATCTCCTGTGTAGGTAAGTGCTCACTCACCGTAGCACTCCCCATTATTTCAGCAGCGGGTGTTGAGACGGCCATCCTTCCGACGGCTGTACTTTCAACGCATACCGCTTTCACCGGAGGTTTCACTTTCCATGACCTCACCGGTGAGATAGAACCTATTTCCGAACACTGGAAAAAGGAACAGTTCAAATTTGACGCCATCTACACCGGCTATCTCGGCTCTTTTGAGCAGATAGACCTGGTGAAGAAGTTCTTTGATGATTTCGGCGGCATGGGAACTTATATTGTCGTAGATCCGGCCATGGCGGACAACGGTTACCTTTACAAGGGCTTTACGCCCGAGTTTGCAAAGGCGATGGCAACCGTCTGTGCCAAGGCCGACGTAATACTTCCGAACCTTACCGAGGCATGTTTCATGCTCGGTGAGGAATACATTGCGGAAGGCTACTCCCGCGACTATATTGAGAGCATATTAAAACGCCTCGCGGCGCTCGGCCCCCGCTATGCCGTACTTACCGGCATGAGCTTTGAGGAGGGCAAGCTCGGCGTCATGTGCTATGACAAGGAGAAGGACGAGATCTTCGAGTATTATAACGAGCATCTTCCCGTATCCTTCCACGGCACGGGCGATATCTACGCGTCCTCCTTCACAGGCGCTCTCATGAACGGTCTCACCGTCTACGAAGCCCTCGCGGTCGCGGTAGAGTACACCCTTGAGTGCATCAGAGTCACGATGAACGATCCTGACTATAACTGGTACGGCGTAAACTTTGAGGAAGCAATTCCGACATATCTCAAGCTCCTCGGCAAATAATGTACTTTTAAAGGTCTCTTGTTAAAGAGACCTTTCTTAGTTATAATTATAGTGTTCTATTTATTCCTCGGGGAGGGACAGCAAATGTCAAGTTATGTAATTATCAAAGATGCTCCGAAACTCGACTATATGAAAAACTTCACATCGCTTCCGAAAAATTACGGAACAAAGAAGTATTTCAAAAGAGCGGACATCAAAGCCATTCGTGAGACCGTTTATGCAGCTCTGGACGATTTAAATGAGAAAACTCATTTCACTGATGAGCTCGGGAAGTATAAGCAGGTACTCATAAAACCTAACCTTGTTTTTGTATATCACAACGTTACTCTTGACAAGGATGATTATCCTGAAAGCACGGACCCGCGTGTGTTTGAGGCGGTGGTATCCTACATTAAGCAGTACAATGAAAACATAATCATTGTCGAATCTTCGGGTAAACCGTATCCGACAAGGACGGCTTTCAAAGCCGCAGGTTATGACAAGATTGCAAAGTACTACGGCACCGGCCTTGTGGCAATGGAACTTGAACCCGTTGTACGCTACTATCTGCCGAAAGCAGAGGTCATGAAAGAGGTCTATCTTCCTGAGATTTTAGACAAGGTGGTAAGAGGCGAGGCCTATTACATCTCCGTTCCGAAGATGAAGACAAACCTTTATACCGGCGTAACACTCGGATTCAAAAACGCGATGGGTACGATACCTTACTTCCTGCGTGAGCGTAACCACAACTATGATATCGACAAGAAACTTGCTGATTTGCTTTATCTTTTCAAGCCCGACCTTACCGTTATCGACGGTATTATCGGCGGCGAAGGCAACACGCCTGCACCCGTCGACCCCGTCAAGGTCGGCAAGATAGTCGCCTCAAACAACTCCGTTGAGGCTGACCGTATAACAACCTATATGATGGGCTTTGACCCTGACAAGAACAAACTCATGATTGAGGCGACGAAGCGCAACTTCGGTGATAATCAGGTTCAGATTATCGGTGACACGAGTGTCACGAAGTTCCGCCCGGCTATTGCAAGTCTCATGGATGAGAAGACGGCACGCGAGTTTCCTAACCTTATGGCCGTAACCGGCCATAACCTTCCAGGCGTGCCGGAGATAACAGACCCGAATGCCGTCACGCCCGAGATGGTCCTTCAGATTGAGCAGGCCTGCGCAGGCGGATGTCTCGCGTCTGTAAAGTTTGGTACGGATTTCTTCAACCACAAGAAGTCCATGAAAAACGAAAAACTCAATGTCTGCGTAATTGAAGGCCCGGGCATAGTCGTAAATGGTGTACGCTATTGGTGGGACAAAAACGGTAAGCCGTACACCAAGGAGGACCTCAAAGCCATACCGAAGAAAAAGTACGGTATGGGCAACTGTACGCTCGCAACCTGCGGAGATATCTGCTTCTGGAAGGCAACCGGTTGTTGTGACCCTGCCAAGTGCGCCTCTATGATAACTATGGCCGGCGGCTCTCTCATCCCGATTGTCACACCGACAAATCCCTGGCTTTTCAGCACGCTTATCCACATAATTGAGATGCTTGCGATTCGTGCAATAAGTACACTGAAAGGCAAACCCTGTGACGCACCTTCGATTTCGCATGACGATCGTATTTACGAGATTGCTGTCGCAGAGGCCGACAAGGATAAGAATTATGTTTCCGTACCTATGCCGAAGATGGGTATATTTGAAAGGGTAAAACAGGCTGTGATTCAGGCTTATGTCGTAATTTGTGCTCTGCCTATCGGTTTGAACAGCAAATACGGCAGCGAAGGACGTAACCACTGATTATCGGATAATATTTTTGGTAGGAGGCTTTATAAATGAGCGAAAAGTTTGATGCTTTAATAGCAGAGAAAGACAAAGCTGCGCAGTATATGATCGATGAGATCACACATATCTGCAAGGATCTGCCGAAGCGCGATCCCGGTTCGGAGGGAGAGCGTAAAGCCTGTGAGTATATGGCGGATGTTCTGAGAAGGGACTGCGGATGCGAATCCGTTGAGATAGAGTCCTTTGATGAGAATCCCGGCGCGTTCTATGGCTGGATTCACATCACATTTACATTGCTCTTTGTGGCTCTCGGTTTCTTCAGACTCGGCACGGGCCCCGCTGCGTATGTAGTATCAATAGTTTTGATACTTCTCGCGCTCTTGCTCGCGCTTCTGGAGTTCGGCCTTTACAAGAAGGTTGTTGACTTCATCTTCCCGAAGAAGACCGGTACAAACGTCACGGCCATCAAATCCTGCACAGGTGAGTGCAAGAGAAGAATCTTCTTCAACGGCCATCCGGACGCTGCATGGGAGTGGCCCGCAAACTACATAGGCGGCGGCATTCTCTTTGAAGGTCTCATCATCATAGCCGCAATCGGCTCAATCTGGTACCTTGTGCTCAGCATTCTCGTGCTTGCGCAGGGCGGAGCTTCCGATATTGTCTGGAAACTCAGCACAATAGGAATCATTTTTGTTCCTTTCTGGATTTACATGTACTTCATGTGGAACCCTTACCGCGTTGTTGACGGAGCGAATGACAACCTCTCCGGCTGCTATATGGGTATTGCCGTTTTGAAGGCAATGAAGGACGCCGGTATCGAACTCGAGAACACCGAAGTAGGCGTTATCCTCACAGGTTCCGAGGAAGCAGGTCTCCGCGGCGCGAAGGCATGGTGCGAAGCCCACAAGGGCGAGTATCAGGATGTTCCGACATTTATTTACTCATACGACACTATCTACGATCCTAAGTACCTTCTCACAAACTATCGTGACCTCAACGCCACGGTAAAGGCTGACAAGGATGTTTCGGATCTCTTCATGGAAGCCGCGCAGGAACTTGAGGTTGTCTGTAACAAGGGTATGGTACCTCCGCTCGGCGGCGCTACAGACAACGCCGCGTTTGCGCAGGGCGGCTTCCGCTCAACGGGTATCACAGGCCTCAACCACAAGCTTGAGTCCTACTATCACACCCGCAAAGACACATACACCAACATGAACGCAGCAGGTCTTGCTGACTGCTACGCAGTATCCGTCCGCGTACTTGACAAGTTTGATCAGGGCGCGAAGCAGGAGGCGTAAGCATGCTCGACAAGTACGCTGACTATGTTGAAGAACAGATAAAATATGTCATAGGAAATATCGGACCGCGTGAGTCGGGCGAGGAGTCCGAGCGCAAGGCTCAGGACTATGTTGCCGAGCATATGACAGGTACTGCCGACACGGTTGTCAAGGAACCCTTCAAACTTCATCCCAAAGCTTTCATGGGCTGGGTCCTCATAGACGGTGTCTGCATGCTCCTCGCGGCGATATCAATGATTCTCGCAATCTTCGGAGCCTTCGGTCCCAAAGGTCTTGCGGCCATCTGGGCAGGACTGCTCTTCACCCTTGTCTCAGTCGCGTGTATTCTCGGTGAGTTCCTCTTCTACAAGGAATTTTTAGATCCGCTGTTCCCTGAGCGCGAGTCGTGCAATGTAATCTGCACACGCAAAGCGAAGGGTGAGACAAAGAGAAGAATAGTTTTCTCCGGTCACATTGATTCCGCATATGAATGGCGATACACATACCTTGGCGGCGGCCGTTTACTTACGACCATAATCGCCATCGGTATAGTCTGCCTTGTCGCGGACCTCATAATAGCGATTCTGCTTCTCTGCGGTCTCTGCACGGCAGGTCCTCTCAAGGTAATAGCGCTGATATTCCTCTTCATAACCATTCCCGAAATGATCCTCATAACAAGGTTTGTCAACTGGAACCTCGTAGTTCCCGGAGCCAATGACAACCTGACCGGTGTTTTCGGTTCAATGGCTGTCATGCAGTACCTGAATGACAACGACATACGCTTCGAAAACACCGAAGTGGTTTGCATGTCAACAGGCTGCGAGGAGGCCGGTCTCCGTGGCGCGAAGGCCTTTGCCAAGGCCCATGCTGACGAGTTCCAAAAGGAAGACATAGAAACAATCTGTATCTGCACAGATACTTTAAGAGACTATGACTTCATGGGTGTATACAACAAAGATATGTCTGGCACGGTCAAACTCGACCCCAAGGTCGCAGGACTCGTAAAAGAGGCCTCAAAGAAAGCCGGCCTTGACCTGCCGTATGCCAATGTTTTCTTCGGCTCGTCTGACGCGGCGGCTCTCGCTCAGGGCGGCATCAAAGCCTGCTGCCTCGCCGCAATGGACCCCACGCCCGCCCGCTACTATCACACCCGCCTCGACACCGCCGACAACCTTGACAAGAAAACCATCAAGGCCGGCATAGCAACTCTGATAGAAGCCTTAAAACTCTTCGACGAAAAAGGCCTCAACTACTAAACAAAATTAAAGATCGCTGCGCATACTGCACGGCGATCTTTTTTTGTTGTCCTATTAATGACATCGACAAAAACAGCTAATATGATATTATGAAATTAAACTTGTCATTTATATAGAAAGGAGCAACATAATGCTATCAGTAACAAAGCGAGTAAAAATGGTATCTCAGCCAAAGGGAGGATATGTTCCAAAATCTCTTGTTAAGGTTGAACACTATATTGATAATAATCAAATTAAAGATGTTAATGTAACATTATCTTCTATACAAGGTCTTGCAGTAGATTATTTGACAAGATTTATGTTGTTTGGGGACAAAACCAAGGCGTTTGATATACCAATTAGAGGGGCAAAACTTATTGATGATGCATATGAAAATAATTGTGAATCAGATAATGTGATGCATTTGCTAAAAGATGTAACTGGTCTGGATAGAAAATCTGTCATTAGTACGTGTCGAATTGTTTGCTATGATTCTG
>JAFYJR010000109.1 GCA_017538005.1 Clostridia bacterium
ATGCTCCGCTCGGATGTCATGGAGATAAAGGACTTAAAGCCCGGTATGGAACTTAAGGGTACAGTAAGAAATGTCATCGACTTCGGCGCGTTTGTGGACATAGGCGTTCATCAGGACGGTCTGGTACACATAAGCCAGATAGCTGACAGGTATATTAAACATCCCTCAGAGGTACTCTCTGTCGGAGATGTTGTAAACGTAAAGGTTCTGGAAGTGGACCTGAATAAACAGAGGATTGCGCTTTCAATGAGGGGTGTGAATCAATGAGACTTGAAGTGAAAGACATCACCAAAAGCTTTGGTGAGAAAGAGGTCTTAAAGGGCATCTCGTTCGCCGTTGAGAGCGGGGTGGCCCTGGGCCTTCTCGGCAGAAACGGAGCGGGCAAGACCACGACCTTCAGGATAATCATGCAGCTCTTTCTGCAAAACTCCGGAGAGGTGCTTCTCGACGGAAAACCGATAGACATCAGACAGGTGAATATCGGCTATATGCCCGAGGAGAGAGGCCTTTATCCGAAGAAAAAGGTACTTGAGCAGCTCGTGTATTTCGCAGAGCTCAAAGGTGTCTCAAAGGCCGATGCCACGGCGCGCGCGGACAAACTGCTGACCCGTCTCGGCATGCTCGAATACAAGGGTGTAAAGCTCGAAACCTTGTCAAAGGGTAACCAGCAGAAAATCCAGCTTGTGGCCACCCTTATGTGCGATCCCGACATAGTCATTCTGGACGAACCGTTCTCCGGTCTTGATCCGGTTAACGCCATCCTCTTAAAGGATGTTGTCAGGGAGTGTATAGCAGAGGGTAAGATAGTAATTTTCTCATCTCACCAGATGAATTACATCGAAGAATTCTGCAATCACATCGTCATCATCAATGACGGACAGATAGCTGTCTCCGGTACCATCACCGAGATCAAACACAGCTATACGCAGAACAAAGCCTCCGTCTTCACGGAGGCCAAGGAGGACGTCGCCGGGCTTAAGCGCGTTCTCGAAGGTTTCGATTTCGTGACCGAAATCGATGAGATTACCGACGAGAACGTCGCGGGTGTCGTTGTATCCCTCGGCGACGTCGGCATAGAGAAACTTATGAAGGAACTCGCGGGCGCGAATGTCGCGCTCCGCGGCGTGACGGCATACGAGCCGTCCCTTGCTGAAATCTTTGTTGACTATACGGAGGCGGACTCATGAAACAGTTTTTTACGGTATTCAAATTTGAGTTTCTGGGCCAGCTGAAAAGCAAGGTCTTCAGAATAATAACAATCCTGCTTGTCCTCGGCATTCTCTTCGGCGTTAATTTCAACCGTATAGAGAAGGCGATAGGCGGGGATGATGGAATAAATCTCGGTAAGGACGAGAAGACCACAATGGTCATAAAGAATGAGACATCGATGGAGGATGACACCATTCTTGAGTCCTTTAAGGCCATGTTCCCTGAGGAGGATTACGACATCAGCATCACAGAAAGTGCTGAGTCGGAGATCAAAACTGCTGTAAAGAGCGGTATCACCGATAAAGCAGTGATTCTGAAGTCTCCGCTTGAGTACACCTACATTGTCGATACCGTCAGTATGTACGATGCCGACGAGCAGATAATCAACGAGGCGCTGATTACCGGCTACAGATACGCCTCCATGGCGGGATACGGTCTGACAGAGGATCAGATAGCCGATGTAATGACAACCGAAGTGCAGAGCGATGTAGTCGTCACCGGCAACGACCAGTCACAGAGCTTCCTTTACACCTACGCGATAATCATGATTCTGTATATGGTTCTTCTTCTGTATGGCCAGTTTGTCGCAAGCTCTGTCGCGAGCGAGAAGACGAGCCGCTGCATGGAAGTACTCATAACCTCGGCAAAGCCGATGAACCTTATGTTCGGCAAGGTCTTGGGTTCCGGATGCGCGGGACTGTCGCAGCTGATAATAATCCTTGGCACGGCTGTCCTCGGCTATCACTTCAATGAGGAATTCATAGACAATGAGATTCTCAAATCCGTCTTCGGCGTGCCGATGCATGTCGCTGTATATACGATAATCTTCTTCATCCTCGGCTACTTCATCTACGCCTTTATGTTCGGCGCCGCGGGCTCGCTCGCGTCCCGCGTTGAGGATCTGAGCGCCCTGATAATGCCGATCAACTTCCTCTTCATTTTTGCCTTTTTGGCGGCGATTTTCGCCATGACGAGCGGAAATCTCGACGGCACAATCTGGACAGTGCTGTCCTTCCTGCCTACCTTCGCGCCGCTTCTTATGCTGGTCAGAATCTGTATGAACACGGTACCTGCCTGGCAGATAGCACTGTCGATAGGAATACAGGTCGCGACGGTAATCATACTTGGCATAGGCTGCGCAAGGATATACAGAGCGGGCGTCCTCTTCTACGGCAACCGTCCGAAGTTCAAAGAGGTACTCAAGTTCTTAAAGCCGGTAAACACCTAAATAATTGATAAAAATTACAAGATGTGGTATCATATCTTGTAATTTTTCTTTTACGAGGTAATTAATTAATGAAGCACACGGATGTTGTTGAAATCTTAAAAGATAAGGAATATGTGGGTAAGGAAGTCA
>JAFYJR010000110.1 GCA_017538005.1 Clostridia bacterium
CTTTGATTTTGACGGCACTGTCGCGGACACCGGTGAAGGCGTGCGCAACGCGGTCCGTTATGCCTTAAAACAGTTTGATATGCCAATCATAGAGGACCGGATAAACGAGTTTCTGGGTCCTCCGCTCTATCTTACTTTTGAATCCCAGTACGGTGTCACTCCGGAGTTTGCGAATACTCTGGTTGACACATATCGCGTCTACTATTCGGATAAGGGTGTATATGAGGTTGAGCTTTACGATGGTATGCTTGATCTCCTGAAAGAGCTCAAGTCAAAGGGCGTAAAACTCGCCGTGGCTTCTTCAAAGCCCAAACACTACCTTGACATAGCCATAGACTATCTCGGTATCGGGGAGTATTTTGACGTGGTAATAGGCCCTGAACTTAAAAATCACAAGGCGGATAAAACATGACTCGTTCTCGCTGCCTGTGAGGCCTTGGGGCTGGCGCCTGGTAAAAATGTTGCCATGATCGGTGACCGTTTTTACGACATTGACGGCGCCAACGCGGCAGGTGTCTTTTCGGTAGCTTTCCTGCTCGGTTTCGGCAGTCGTGAAGAGCTCGAGGAACACCATCCCGATGCGATTGCCGAGGATGTCGCGGCGCTCAAAAAAGCATTGACAACTTAAATACCTTAATATATAATAACTTTCGCGCTTTATAAACGGCGGGATAGCTCAGTTGGCTAGAGCACTCGGTTCATACCCGGGGTGTCGTGGGTTCAAATCCCTCTCCCGCTACCATATGGCCCGGTGGTCAAGCGGTCAAGACACCGCCCTTTCACGGCGGTAACACGAGTTCGATTCTCGTCCGGGTCACCAAAAAAGCTCTGACTTTTCAGTCAGAGCTTTTTGTTTTGTCGTTATTTAAAAAGGTTGCGCAGCTTTTTGGTCAGACTCAGCCTGACGGTTGATTGTATCGCGTCGTGCGCGGCTTTGTGTTCTTTGTCGTGTGGCATTGAGGCGTCCAGGTTCATAAGGTCCATGGCGTGGATAGTGTCATAGACGGGATTTTCATTTCCGAGCTTTTTGTTGAGGCTGAGTTTGATGGCGGAGTCAATTGCGGCGTGCGCTGCCATATCGTCTTTTGGAATATCCGCAGAGAGGTTCATGAGATTGGTCATGTGGATGGTCTCATGAACGGGGTTTGAATGACCCATCTGGCGGTCAAGGTTAAGGCGAATGGCGGAGTCTATGGCGCTCTGCGCGGTAACATTGTTGCCGGGAACATCCATTTTCAGCCGCATAAGGTCGTTAAACTGCGCGGCTTCCCATGCTTTGTTGTCAAAACCCATGGTTACACCTTCTTTCAGCACCATTATATCATAACCTGTGTCCCAAAGTACGGACTTACTCTTTCTTGGGAGTTGCTTTATCCGGAATTGCCGCTTCTTCTTCGTGAACTATGCCGCGCTTTTTCTCAAGAGAGGGGACAAGATAGGTTGAGTAGATGAAGTCGAGGACCGCGACAACCGGGATTGCTATGAGAATGCCGATTACACCGAACATGTTGCCGCCGGCGATGATTCCCACGAGGATCCAGAGACCGGATACGCCGAGCTGGCTGCCGAAGAGGCGGGGCTTGATGATGTAACCGTCCAGAATCTGAAGTACAAGCGTGATGATTATGAAAATCAGCGCGTGCATAGGGTTTTCCATCAGGAGCAGGAGCGCGCCGATAGCGGCACCCACAAGCGGACCGAATGTGGGAACGAGATTTGTGAGTCCTACAATAAAGGAGATGAGACCGACATACTGCATGCCGAAGATTGTCATGAGTATGGCGTGTAAGCCGCCTATAATGATGCTGTCGACAAGATTGAAGACAATGTAGCGGTTAAAGATCCAGTCGGTTCTCTTAAAGAACTCCAGGACATCGTCATATTTTTCGGGTTTTACAGATGCCCTGAGGAGTCTGTTTGCACCGCCTTTCAGCACATCCTTTTCCGCTATCAGATAGACGGAGAGAACGAAGGCTATGAGAATGCGGGCGACAACTTTACCGACGTTTGCGGAGGCTTCAAGTACGTTTTCAATATTGTCGCTGATGAGCTTTACTGCATTGCCCAGAACACTTTCGGAAGTGTCTATAAAGCGGCTTACATCGAGGGTGGTCTTTGAAATCCCGCGGTTTTCTAGGAATCTTTCGACATAGGTTACATACTGCGGCAGGTTGGCAGAAAGGGTCTGAATGCCGTCGATAAGCTGAGGGATTAAGATGATTACCGCAAATACGATAAAGAGAATTACAACAATGAAGGCAACGGAATTTGAGATTGCCTTCCGGAGTTTTGGTTTTTTAATAAATTCGAAAATGCTGTAAAAGAGGTTGCACAGCGGGTTTATCATGTAGGCCAGCACGCAACCCCAAATCAGGGGCTTGAAAAAGCCGATAAAGGTTGTGACACCGTTCCAGATTCCCGAAAAGTGCGCAAGGAGCACATAGAGAAGCACACCTATGCAGATTGCGGTGGCGGTAGGGTACCAGGGTTGTTTTTTCAGTTTCTCAAACATTATTTATTGCTTCCTTTCTCTTTATCGTCCAAGTGGCGGCGCCAGTGGAAGAGGTATTGCTGCGCAATACCGCGGGTGCCGGCAGTGCATTTCGGCAGGCCGCTCGGGTAAAGCTCTGACATAATGCGCTTTACCCAGACATCCTGCGGGAAGGCATCCGTCTGCCGGCAGCCGTAGAGGAGCACGCATTGTGCGACCTTCGGGCCGACGCCTTTTATTTTCAAAAGTTCCGCTTCCGCATCGGGGAGCGGGAGGTTTTTTAACTTTTCAAGATCTATCTCGCCGTTTGCGACCTTCTTTGCCGCGTCGATGATGTATTTGTTCCGAAAACCCGCTCTTATCGGGGCAAGATCTTCGGGGGAGAGCTTTGCGATTGTTCTCGCATCCGGGAAGGAGTACAGCGTTTTGCCGTCGACTTCCGCCACAGGGTCGCCGAAGTTCTCGCAGAGACGTTCGATTATGCCCTTTATGCGGGGAATGTTGTTGTTCTGTGAGATTATGAAGGAACAGAGTGTCTCCCAGGGATCCTGATTTGTCACGCGGATGCCGTAGTATTCCTTTACGGCTTTTTTCAGGTATTTATCTTTATATGTATTTAATATGGAATCATAGTCGCGGTCAAGGTCAAAATAGGGGACCCAGAAGTTTTCAAATTCTTTTTTTGTGCAGTTGTAAAATGTAAGGTCGCTTGTGCCGTCGTCGTGCTTTTTGCAGCTGAGTTCCCTGAGTTTTCCGCCCACTACGGCGTACCAGTGACCGTCATTATTCTTCTCCCAGCGGAAGGATTGGCCGCAATCCAGGGTATAATCCGGGCACAGACAATGAATATTTTTTACTGTCAAGTTACAGTTTGCACTTGTGCATGTAAAATTTCGGGCCAATTTTTCGGCCTCCTTTTGTGCAATTTATACTTCCAAAAATATCGCGTAATTATGTGCATTTTGCCGATTATTTTTTTCTCGGTAAAGAGTATTCAACACTTCGTAATCAAAAAATCTGTCAACCCTGAATTTCTCCACAAAAGCGCGAAAAAGGGCCAAAAACCTTGATGCTGCGTTACATAAAAAATTTATTTCCGCAATTTCCACAGACTTTTCAACAATTGTCACCGCATCGGATATTACAGTCTGTATATTTTGGAAAAGTGTCCGATAAAAAAGTTGTCCAAACCCCCTTGACAAGCTTCAAACGACGCAGGTATGGGGTTTTTATTTTTAAAATTTATCACGCTTTAGCACGTGATTGAAGATGTGCCAAAAAATATCAAACTTTATATTTTTCTTATTTGGAAATATTTGTGAATATTATCATTTTTCGCCCTTTATGGCGTCCCAATATGCTTTTGTGGCCTGCTCAATCTTGTTGTCGCCGTACTCATAGTAGTGAGCGTTCTTTATCGCATCCGGCAGGTACTGCTGAGGCAGCCAGTGATTTTTGAATGAGTGGGGATATTTGTAGAACTGACCTTTGATTTCCTGGTCCTCGCCGTCAAAGTGCTTGTTCTGAAGTGTTCTGGGAATCGCTCCGAAGTTGCCGCTCTGTATGTCGGCCATCGCGCTTTCTATGGCGGTGACGCCCGAGTTGGATTTCGGGCTCGTCGCGACGAGTATAACGGCGTCGGCGAGCGGAATCTGCGCCTCGGGCAGTCCGACCTGAAGCGCGATGTCACAGGCGGATTTGACTATGGGGATAATCTGCGGGTAGGCGAGACCGACATCTTCGCAGGCGCAGACGAGGAGACGGCGTATCGCGGAGATCAGGTCGCCTGCCTCGAGCAGGCGGGCGAGGTAGTGGAGCGCCGCGTCCGGGTCGGAGCCGCGCATGGATTTCTGGTAAGCTGAAAGTATGTCGTAGTGGTCGTCGCCCGCGCGGTCATAGCGCATGGCGGAGTGACCGGTTATCTCCGATACAAGTTCGGATGTGATTTTACCGTCTTTTGCCGCCAAAGAGAGCAGTTCGACGGTGTTGATCGCTTTGCGCACGTCGCCGCCCGCGGCGCGACTTATGTTAAGGATAACACCGTCTTCAAATTCATAAGTGACGCCCTTTTCTTCGCCTACGATTCTGAAGGCGCGTTCCACGGCTTTTGAAATCTCTTCCGGAGTCACGGATTTGAACTCGAAAACGGTGCTGCGGCTTATGACCGCGTTATATACATAGAAATAAGGGTTCTCCGTCGTGGAGGCAATCATGGTGATCTTGCCGCTCTCAAGGAACTCAAGAAGGGATTGCTGCTGCTTTTTGTTGAAGTACTGGATCTCATCCAGATAAAGAAGAATGCCGTTGGGCGCCATAAGGGTATCCACATCCGCGATGATATCGCGGATGTCGTTTATCGAGGCCGTCGTGGCATTGAGCTTGTAGAGACGCTTGCTTGTTTCTTTCGCGATGATGTTCGCAAGCGTCGTCTTTCCTATGCCCGACGGGCCGTAGAATATGAGATTCGGGATATCGCCCGATTCTATTATGTTTCGAAGGGCCTTGCCTTTGCCCAGGAGATGGGGCTGTCCGACTATGTCGTCCAGCGTTTCGGGGCGCAGGCGGTCCGCAAGAGGTGAATTCATCTTATTTCTCCGTTTTCTTTCTTTGTGCCTATACATTTTATAATAATCGCGCGCGCGAGGGTTTGCAAGAATATTAACAAATTGTAAATTTTGGTTACACAATATATGGGTCACAATGGCAAAACAGGCGCTTTTTGACTATATTTTGTGGACGCACCCCGGGAAACGCGCGGTAGGGTTTGAAAACACACCCTTTTTTTAAAATTTATTATTGCATTATTATAAGGCGCGTGGTAATATATTGGGGCGCGCCAAAGGGCAGACGTGTCAAAAAGCGCGTAGATATGCGATGATGCGGGATGTGGCTACCCGATTTCTGAGGTAGGGAACTTCCGCGGAGTATGTCCGATTTTAAACCGGGCGAAACAATATGCCGTTTTGCCAACCGGGTTTTTGTTTCCGGTTTCTTTTAAAACTGAAAGAGGAAACGCCCGGCGGTGTGTATTTTTATGGAGGAATAAAAATGGCAGTAAAAGAAAAAATCAGAATCAGACTCAAGGGTTACGACCACAATCTTGTCGACGCAGCAGCCGAAAAGATTGTTGAGACCGCAAAGCGCACAGGCGCCAAGGTTTCCGGTCCCGTACCGCTTCCGACAGAGAAGGAAGTAGTTACGATTCTCCGCGCTGTACATAAGTACAAGGACAGCCGTGAGCAGTTCGAGCAGCGCACACACAAGAGACTCATCGACATTCTGAGACCTTCCAACAAAACTGTTGAGGCTCTCACAGGTCTTGAGCTTCCGGCCGGTGTTGAAATAGAAATTAAACTCTGATTTCGGATTTCAGCCGGTAACCGGTCATGTTGGCGGGATACATCGCCAACCAATAACTGAAGGAGGAATAAATCATGCAAAAAGGTCTTATCGGAAAGAAAATCGGTATGACACAGCTCTTTGACGAAAAGGGAAACGTTATCCCCGTAACAGTCATCGAAGCAGGTCCGTGTGCAGTAACACAGAAGAAGACGGTTGAGAACGACGGTTATGACGCAGTTCAGCTCGGCTTCGGAGATGTTAAGGTACAGAGAGTAAACAAGCCAATGCAGGGTCACTTTGCAAAGGCAGACGTAGCACCGAAGAAGGTACTCAGAGAGTTCCGCCTTGAAGATTGCTCGGCAGTAAACGTCGGCGACATCTTAAAGGCTGACACTTTTGAAGTAGGCGACAAGGTTGATGTAGTCGGCACTTCAAAGGGTAAGGGAACAGCAGGCGCGATCAAGCGCTGGAACTTCGGTCGCCTTAAGGAATCCCACGGTTCAGGTCCCGTCGTAAGACACGCAGGCTCCCTCGGCGCTTGCTCAGACCCGTCCAGAGTATTCAAAGGCAAGAAGCTCGCAGGACATCTCGGTTCAGAGAGAGTCACAATCCAGAACCTCGATATCGTAAAGGTTGACGCTGAAAACAACCTCATCGCCATCAAGGGCGCCGTTCCGGGCCCGAAGGGCGGCATCGTAGTTCTGAAGAACAGCATAAAGAAAGCGTAAGGAGGTAGAACAGAATGCCACAGGTATCAGTACTTGACACAACCGGTAAAAAGGTTGGCACGATGGATCTTAAGGACGAGATCTTCGGCGTGGTTCCGAACATGTCCGCGGTTCATCTTGTAGTTGTTAATTATCTCGCTAACCAGCGTCAGGGCACACAGTCTACCAAAACACGCTCGGAAGTTAGCGGCGGCGGTAAGAAGCCGTGGAGACAGAAGGGTACAGGTCGTGCCCGTCAGGGCTCCACACGTTCACCTCAGTGGACACACGGCGGTATCGCCCATGGACCGAAGCCCCGTTCATACGGCTTCTCCATAAACAGGAAAGTAAGAAAACTCGCTATGCTCTCAGCACTTTCCGACAAGGTTGCAAACGATGAGTTCACAGTCGTTGACAAACTTGAGATGAAAGAGATCAAAACAGCTGAGATGACAAAGATACTTGCCGCGCTCGGCGAGGCAAAGAAAACCCTCATCGTTCTCCCTGAGAAGGATGACATCATTTACAAGAGCGCGCGTAACATTGAAGGCGTTAAGGTTACACTCGTCAACACACTCAATGTTTACGACCTCGTAAATTGCAACAAGGTTATCATTGCCAAGGCTGCGGCTGAGAAGCTTGAGGAGGTATATGCATAATGAAAAAACTTGCACAGGACATAATCCTCAAACCCATCATCACAGAGGCATCAATGGAAAACACAGCCTACAAGAAGTACACCTTCAAGGTTGCAAAGGATGCAAACAAGATTGAAATCGCCAAAGCGGTTGAAGAGCTCTTTGGTGTAAAAGTAGCAAAGGTAAACACATTATCAGTACGCGGCAAGCTTCGCCGTCAGGGCCGTTTCGAGGGCTACACAGCTTCCTGGAAGAAAGCTATCGTCACCCTCACCGAAGACTCCAAGTCAATTGAGTTCTTCGACGGTATGATGTAATCAAAGGAGGAAAAAGACGTGGCAATTAGAAATATCAAGCCGGTTACAAACGGCACACGTAACATGTCCGTTACGGACTACTCCGAACTGTCAAAGGTTGCACCTGAGAGAAGCTTACTTGCTCCTCTTAACAAGAATGCAGGCCGCAACAGTTACGGCAGAATCACCGTTCGCCACAGAGGCGGCGGAAACCGTAAAAAGTATCGTATCATCGATTTCAAGAGACAGAAGTTCGATATGCCGGCAACGGTCCTCACACTCGAGTATGACCCGAACCGTTCAGCATTCATCGCTCTTATCCAGTACGAGGACGGCGAGAAGTCCTACATCCTCGCTCCCGTAGGTCTCAAGGTCGGCGACAAGGTAGAAGCAGGCACAGCCGTTGACATCAAGCCCGGCAACGCTCTTCCCCTTGCAAACATTCCGACAGGTACTTTTGTCCACAATGTTGAGCTCAACCCCGGTCGCGGCGGCCAGCTCGCCCGCTCCGCAGGCAACGCTGCTCAGCTTATGGCTAAAGAGGGCGCTTACGCTCTCCTCAGATTACCTTCAGGCGAACTCAGAAACGTTCCCATTAACTGTATGGCGACAATCGGCCAGGTAAGCAACACCGATCATGTCAATGTCAAGATAGGCAAGGCAGGTCGTACACGCCACCTCGGCATCCGCCCGACAGTCCGCGGTTCAGTCATGAACCCCAATGACCACCCTCACGGCGGTGGTGAAGGTAAATCACCCATCGGTCGTCCGGGTCCCGTAACCCCTTGGGGTAAACCGGCACTCGGTTACAAGACACGCAACAAGAAAAAGGCTTCCAACAAGATGATCGTAAGACGTCGTAACGGAAAGTAATTGTGAAAGGAGATATGAATAATGAGCAGAAGTCTTAAAAAGGGCCCCTATGTGCAGCCTAAGCTCCTCGCCCGCGTCGAGAAGATGAACGAGACAGGCGAAAAGATAGTGCTGAAGACTTGGAGCCGTTCTTCAACAATATTCCCGCAGTTCGTTGGTCATACTTTCGCAGTTCACGATGGACGTAAACACGTTCCCGTATACGTTACAGAAGATATGGTAGGCCACAAACTCGGTGAGTTCGCACCGACAAGAACATTCAGAGGACATGCCGGTTCCAAGACCGGTAAATAAGCGGAAAGGAGTGTGTAATTAAATGGAAGCAACAGCTAAAGTAACTTACGTCAGAATTGCTCCCCGTAAGGTTAAGATAGTTCTCGACCTCATCAGGAACCAACCCGCTGACAAGGCAATGGCTATTCTCAAGCACACACCGAAATCCGCAAGTGAGGTTCTTGAGAAATTACTTAAATCTGCTATTGCAAACGCAGAGCAGAAGGACATGGACGTCAGCAAGCTTTATGTAGCGTCTTGCTCAGTCGACCAGGGTCCGACCTTAAAGCGTATCAGACCCATGTCAAAGGGTCGTGCGTACAGGATCAACAAGAAGACATCGCACATCAACATCACGCTTAAGGAAGCAGAATAAGAGAAGGAGGTAAAAACATGGGACAGAAAGTTAATCCGACCGGCCTTCGTGTCGGCGTAATTAAAAACTGGGAGTCTCGCTGGTATGCTGACAAGCGTAACTTCGCAGACACCCTTCATGAGGACTATGAAATAAGAGAATTCCTTCACAAAAAGCTCGCTTCCGCAGGCGTTCCGAAGATTGAGATCGAGCGTGACGCAAAGCGCGTTCGCATCA
>JAFYJR010000111.1 GCA_017538005.1 Clostridia bacterium
CTCGTCCTGATACATCTTTATCTCCTGACCTATTATGCCCTGCTCTTTCTCAACGGTCTCCTGCGTAAAGTACGGATGTGTGACAAAATCGAGCAGTATCTTTAGATTCTCGTAAAAGTTTGCGCCGCAGTTGAACAGGTAGCATGTCCTGTCAAAAGTCGTATACGCGTTCGCCGACGCGCCTGTCTCGGCAAAGCGCTTGAAAGCATCAATCTCGTCGGACTCGAAGAGCTTGTGCTCAAGGAAATGCGCTGTGCCGTTCGGTATGCCGTCGGCGTCAATTGAGCCGTAGTCGGTTCCGAAAATGGCGTAAGTACTTGAGTATCCTTCCTTAGGGTAGACATAAACCGTAAGGCCGGATTCGTGGTCAATTTTATAGTAGGACTGGCCCAGCAGATCGTTTCTGATTTCATTTACGCTCATGACTGCACCTCCCCTGTTCCTTTAAGCAGATACACTGTGTCAAGCGTCACGGCGGCTGCCACTGATCTGACATCCTCAAGTGTTACTGCCATAAGCTTTTCAAGATGTTCCTCAGGTGTTACGAATTCTTCCTGCGCCTGCGACAGCATCCAGCCCATAATGTCGTCGGGTGTGTCACAGACTGTGGCAAGCATATCTTTCATCGAAAGTTTCGACTTTTCAAGATCATCCTCAGTCAGATCGTTTACAACATACTGAAGCTGATTCAGTATTTCCTTCTCGGCGACCTCGGCATTCTCATTTTCAATGCCGCTCTGGACCATCATAAACTCCTTGTCCCTGATACAGCGCGATGAGCAGTAGTAACAGAGACTCATTTCCTCTCTTACGACATTGAAAAGTCTCGAATGAACTCCGCCGCCGAATACATCGCACATGATTTTGTACTTCTCATATTCTGTTTCCATATCGGTCGCGCCGAGTCTGAATCCCATGACAAGTTTACCCTGATTTACAGGCAATTCTTCGACAACTCTCTTCACCGTTTCCGCTTCACTTAAGACAGATGTGAAGAGAATGGCGGGTTCCCTCTCGACATCGGCAATGCAGCTCTCAAAAAGATCGGCAATCCGTTTCGTGTCCGAGGAACCGACAACATTGATCTGAATTGCTGCGCCTTTTATCATCTCAAGGTATGCCTCATAAAGACTCTTGGATGTAACTTTCTGAAGGCCCTCAACGGAGCCCTGGGAATTAAGCGCATATGCCTCTCCCGCGAACATCTCCTCTTTCATTCGCTTTGCCGCGTAGTGACGCTTATCATTCAGTTCATTTATGACTCTCTCAATCGCGATTCTGCGTTCCTGTTCCACCTCGGTGTCCAGAAATGCCCCGTCAGAAACATTCGGTCTGAAGATGAGACTGAAGAGAAACTTCGCGGCATCAAGCAATATGTCCTCGCCTTCGAGAGCGAATTTATTGTCAATTGTTGTGATGCCCAATGTGATTTCCTGCGTGTCTCCGCGCTTTCCGGACATCGGCACCAGATGCGCGCCATAGAGGTCGGCAATTCTTTTCGTGAGTTCAATCAGTGTCGGATAGTCCTCGTTTGACCTCGTGAGCACAAGCGGAAGCATGGCGTTTTCGCAATATCGTTCCTCCGTCAGGGGCACGGTAAAGCGCACGGTAACAATACCCGTTGTGAACCTGTCCGTCTCATACGAGCAGAGTCTGACAGCGGGCGCTATTTCAATCGTTCTGAATTCGTCTTTCATACAATACCTCTTTTCAAATATGTAGATATTTTAGCATAAAGATGCCTTTTGTTAAAGGTCCCCGTGTGGTATAATTTCAGTCGAGGTGTTTTAAATGGCCAACACAGTACTTAATCCTTTCAGCGAGGCTGAAACATACAGCGATTTTACCGAATTTACGGCAAACGGAATACTCAAGAAATATGATGTCAGGGAAGCAAAGACCGGCAACAAATATGTCGATCTCGTCATTGCAGATGCCACCGGAGAGATCTCCGGCAAATACTTCAACTATGAACCCGGCGTGTCAAAGCTTTTTGCCCCAGGCGACTTCGTATGCATTGTCGGAAAAGTGAAGCGTTTCAACAATGCCTTCCAGGTTACGGTTGACGATGTTTCAAATCCCCCTGCCGACGCGAAAATCAAGGACTATGTCCGCGCCGTTCCCTACGACACCAACGCGATGTTCGCGAAAGTAATTTCGATGGTTGGAACAGTTAAGGATGAGGAACTTCGAAAACTCACCGAGACAATTCTTGAAAAATATCACGAGAAATTCTGTTACTACCCTGCCGCAAAAAGCATGCACCACGCCATGAGAGGCGGTCTCCTGATGCACACCCTCTCGGTGATGACACTTGCCGAAAAAATCTGCGAGGTATACCCTCAGGCAGACCGCGACCTGCTGATTTGCGGCGCCGCGCTGCACGACATAGGCAAGATTTCCGAGATGGATGCCGACGACGTCGGCGTCGCCGGCGACTACACCGCTGACGGAAATCTTGTCGGACACCTTGTCCGCGGCGCCATGATAGTGCGCTTTATCGGCACGAGCCTCAAGACGGACGACGAAAAACTCCGTCTCCTTGAGCACATGCTGCTGTCGCACCACGGCGAGCCGGAGTTCGGCGCCGCCGTCCGCCCGAAGTTCCTTGAAGCATATCTGCTCCATATGATTGACAACATGGATGCCAAGGTCTACGAATTCTCCGACATTCAGAGTACTCTTGAGCCCGGAGCCTCAAGCCCGAAGCAATGGGCGCTTGACGGCATAAACATATACAATCCCGGCCGTAAGGAAATAAAACCCGAGGCCAATATACTGGACGACTGATATGGACAACTGGACCGAAATACAACTTGAAATTTCCGCGAATGACATTGACCGAGCCGCGGACATAGCAAATATGACTGTCCCATACGGCATCTTTATCGAGGACTACAGGACCCTAGAGGAAGAGGCGTGGGAGATTGCCCACATAGACCTCATTGACGAGGATCTCCTGCAAAAAGACCGCAGCAAGGGCATTATCCACATCTATCTCGAAGAAACCGAAAACCCAAACGAGGCTATACAATATCTCTCCGAAAGACTGAATGCAGAGGGCATCAAGAACACCATAAGCACAGCCGTCTGCAAAAATGAGGACTGGCAGAACAAGTGGAAAGAGAACTACCACCCCATAGAAATCGGTGAAAGACTCGCCATCTGCCCCACCTGGATTACAGACTATAATCCAAACGGCAGACAAATCCTCTATATGGATCCGGGCCTCGCTTTCGGCACCGGCTCACACGACACAACCCGCCTCTGTCTCGAAACCCTCGAGAAACACATAAAAGGCGGAGAAACCCTGCTGGACCTGGGCTGTGGCTCAGGAATCCTCGCCCTTGCCGCCTTGAAACTGGGCGCAAAATCCGCCGTCGGTGTGGACATTGACCCCCTCGCCGCAAAGACTGCGGTCGAGAATGGCAAGGTAAATGCCTTTACACCTCCGGCATTTTCCGTCTTCTGCGGCGACATGACAGAACAAATCCGCGACAAATTCGACGTAGTTACGGCAAATATCGTCGCGGATGTACTCATAATATTCTTAAAAACAGCCAGACAATTCATGAAACCAAACGGTATCTTCATAATCTCAGGCATTATTGACACAAGAGAAGAAGATATCCTAAACTCAATAAAAGAAAACAATTTCACCATAAAAGAGAGACACGAAAGCAAAGAATGGCGCTGCTTTGTCCTCACCTGAAAGGAGCCTGTATGAAAAAAACAATCTCAATTCTCCTCACAATACTTATCCTTCTGACATTTGCGGCATGCGGATCAAAGAAAAACGCACCTGCCCCCACAACCACTGCCGCTCCGACAGAAGCTCCTGAAACAACTACTGAGGCTCCGGAGACTACTACGGAAGCTCCCGAAACAACTGAACCGGAGCAGATTGCAGCTGAAATCGAAGAAACCAAAAAAGAAATCACAGGTGTCTATATCCCGGCAGGACAGGATGCATACGGCATTACCGAAGAGAACCTGAACAAGATAACCTTCAAGGACGGCAAGGCCTATGTTCAGATGAACTTCCTTGACGCAGTAGCGGAATTCAAAGTAAACTACACTCTCGACGAAAAGAAAGGCACGATAACCCTCGGCGCGGGCAAAGCCCAGAACGGCACCGTCGTCTTCAACAAAGGCGTTACACTGAAGCCCGATGAATACTGGCAGACCATAACCATAAAAGGCATGGAAAAAGCCTTCGTCCTCGAAGGCTACGCCTGCCCCGAATTCTTCCTCGACGGCACCGCCTTCAACCGCGCCGACCAGTAAAACGAAAAAAAACCCGGCCATACGGCCGGGTTATTTTTTTTATGCTCTTTCCTTGATTTCTTTCGTAATCTTTGCTACGAAGTCATCAAAGGACATTGTTTCGGTTTCGCCGGTGTCTCTGCTTCTTACGGCGACGGTGCCTGCTTCGGACTCCTGAGGGCCGAGGACAAGCATGTACGGTACACGGTCAACCTGCTGGGCCTCACGGATCTTGTAGCCGACTTTCTCGTTTCTGTCGTCGAGCTCGACTCTTATGCCTGCTTCTTTAAGCTTCTCATAGACTTCTGTTGAATACTCAATGGTTTTGTCGGATACGGGAAGGACCTTGACCTGAACCGGCGCGAGCCATACGGGGAACTTGCCCTTGGTCTCCTCTATGAGGTAGGCCATGAAGCGGTCAAGTGAACCGAGGATCGCGCGGTGAAGAACAACGGGTGTCTTTTCCGTACCGTCCTTGTCGACATATGTCAGTTCAAACTTAGCAGGAAGGCAGAAGTCAAGCTGACATGTTGAAAGGGTGTACTCGCCGCCTACGGCAGGCTTGACGTTTACGTCAAGTTTCGGTCCGTAGAAGGCGGCCTCGCCTATCTCCTCCGTGAAGTCAAGACCGTGGTCAATCATTACTTCGCGGAGAGCCGACTCGGCCTTCTCCCACATCTCATCGTCAGGATGATACTTATGTGTATCCTCAGGATCCCTGAGAGAAAGTACGCAGCGGTAATCCGTAATCTTGAAGTCTTTATAGGCTTCAAAGATAAGGTCACAGACTGCGGATACTTCGTCTTTGATCTGCTCGGGAGTTACAAAGAGGTGTGCGTCATTCTGACAGAAGTGACGGGCACGTTCAATGCCCTTCAGTGTGCCCGAAGCCTCAAAGCGGAAGTCGTGAGCAATCTCGCCTATTCTCAGCGGAAGATCACGGTATGAATGAGGCTTGTTAGCGTATATACGCATGTGGTGCGGGCAGTTCATCGGACGAAGAACAAATGCCTCACCCTCAACTTCCATTGCCGGGAACATATTCTCTTTGTAATGATCCCAGTGGCCGGAAGTCTTGTAAAGATCAACCGTACCGACACAGGGTGTCATGACATGTCTGTAACCGAGGTTGCGCTCTTTCTCTTTGATGTA
>JAFYJR010000112.1 GCA_017538005.1 Clostridia bacterium
TATGAGTACCTGAAACAGAATGCGATTCTGAATGGTGTAAAGGGAAAAGTCTTTACATACTGTGACGATATACTCGAAGGCTGTGATTTTATCGTATCCTCAAAAGGCGGATTTGATCTTATAGTTTCAAACCCTCCGTATGTGAAATCCGCTGAGTGCGACACCCTCCAGAGAGAGGTCATGCGTGAGCCGCGGGAGGCGCTGGACGGGGGAGAAGACGGGCTTCTTTTCTACCGTGCCATAGCGGAGCGCTGGCTCCCGCTTCTCAGAAAAGGAGGCCTCCTGCTCGTCGAATGCGGCGAGGACCAGGCCGAGGATGTCGTGAGTATTTTCAAAGCCGCATCCGACGGCGAAACATACACCCTCACGGATTTTGCCGGAATACAGAGAGCGGTGGCAATAAAAACTTGACGGTTTAATCAAATTTTAGTATTCTATTATATGTATTATTTTGTGTAATTTTATTATATAGAGGTGTAGTATATGCTGTTGTCCGCTCTTTTCAGCAAGGACATACTGACAATAGCGGTAACATTTGTAGCTGCAGTCTTCCTCGTTTTCGTGTGCATACCCGTTCATGAACTCGCGCACGGCTATGTCGCTTACAAACGCGGCGACAAGAGCATAAAGGCCACCGGCCAGCTCTCGCTCGATCCGCTCTCACATATCGACCCTCTGGGCGCGGTGATGATAGCGCTCATAGGCTTCGGCTGGGGCAAACCCTGCAGAGTAAATCCGAACGCGTTTAAGAACCCGAAAAAGGAAATGGCGATTATCGCCGCCGCGGGTCCGCTTTCAAATCTTCTGCTCGGTTTCATTCTGATCCTTGTCCATGTTCTTCTGGCCGGACTGGCGCCTCACTTTATGAGCCTCGTCATAGGACAGGCAGTCGGTATCTTCCTGCGGGTGACCGCCCAGATTGCCATCTGGCTCGGCGTCTTAAACCTCCTGCCCATACCGCTCTTTGACGGCTTCACCATCTTGAGCGCTTTCTTAAAGCCCGAGACGGAAGCCATGATTATGGCAAACCAGCAGATGATAATGATAATCGTCATCATTCTCTTCTTCTCGAGAATCCTGACCATCCCGATTCAGTGGATTTCAAACTTCATCATCAACTTCTTCTACTGGCTCTGCGCCCTGCCGTTTTAGTGGGGTGGGCGTATGGAACAGATTAACTACAAGCTTGAGGTCTTTGAGGGACCGATGGACCTGCTCCTCAGTCTCATAACAAAGCACAAGCTCGACATAATGGACATCCCCATTGTCACTCTTGTTGACCAGTACACCGCCTATGTCCGTGAGATGGAAAAGGCGGATATGGAAATAGCCTCCGAGTTTCTCGAGATGGCGGCAAGGCTTGTTTATATCAAGACCGTGTCGCTCCTTCCGAAGCACGAGGAGGCGGACCAGCTGAAGGCAGAACTTCAGGGTGAACTTCTCGAGTACCGCGACTGTCAGATAATGGCCGGCAAACTTGCCGAAGAGGCAAACGGCTTTGACTTCATCAGCCGCAGACCCGATACCATAGACAGGGATACGACGTATCATCTGCTTCACGAGCCGGACGAACTCTTCTCCGCCTACATTGCGGCATTAGGCAAGGGCGCGAGAAAACTTCCGCCTCCGGCCTCGTCTTTCACCGAGATAGTTTCCAAGAAGATTGTTTCGGTATCCTCAAAAATCATCTTCATCCTTCGCCGCGCCTTGAAGGGCGGCAGGATGAGTTTCAGGTCGCTGATAGAATCATCCGAGTCGCGCTCGGACATGGTCGCGACCTTCCTCGCCATCCTTGAACTCTTGAAGGCCGGCCGCATGACCGCCGACGGCGAAGGCGAGGATATCTCATTCACATTAAACAGCGAAAAGCAGGGAGTGGAATAACTTGAACGCAAAGACATTACAGGCGAGCGTGGAGGCAATACTCTTCGCGGCCGGCGACCCGGTACCTGTTACCCGTCTGGCGAACGCGCTCGACATCGAGCCGGAACTTGCGGAACAAGTCCTCTTAAACCTGAAAGCCGAATACGACGAGCGCCAGGGCGGCATCTGCATTCTCCATCTCGGAGACAAGTTCCAGATGTGCACGCGCACGGAGTTCTCCGAAGAGGTCCGCAAGGTCCTCGAGATGAGACGAAACGTGCCTCTGTCACAGGCCGCGTTCGAAGTGCTCGCGGTTATCGCCTATAACCAGCCCGTTACGAAATCATTCGTCGAGCAGGTGCGCGGTGTCGACTGTTCGGGTGTAATCACATCGCTGACCGAAAAGGAGCTTATCGAGGAGAAGGGCAGACTTGACCTTCCGGGTAAGCCCATAGTATACGGTACAACACCGGCGTTTTTACGCTGTTTTTGTATAGAATCTCTTGACGAACTTCCGGCGCTTCCGGGAAACGAAGAAACAGAGGAAGCAGACGAAGAAGCTCAGATTAAGGAGGAGGTGTAAACTTTTGGTACTCCTTAAAATACTCTTCTGGATAATTTTCCTCGTACTGCTTTTCATAATCCTGGCAGTCGGACTCATCCTCTTCCTGTTATCGGTAAAGATACAGGTGGGCGGAGACTATGCTCCGAATGAGAAACGATTCTGGATCAAGTACGGAATTATCAAACTGAAGATATACCCTGAGATGTTCTCCGAGAAGGCGAAGAGGCGCAGAGCGAAACTCATGGGATATCTGCGCTCCTGGTTCGGACCGACCGCCAGAAAATTCTCGAACAAGGCCAAGGTAAAAGCCAAGGACAAGTTTGAGGAGACAAAAGAAAAGAAATCGGCGGAGAAAGATCTGAACACCGCGGTGGAGATCAAACAGGAAGAAGTACGGATTGCGCGGGAGGAACAGCGCCTGGCCTATGAGATACCTCAGGCCGAAGCTCAGTACGAAGCCGCGAAGGCAGCTGAGGAATCCGGACATCCCTGGGAAAATGTCGTAAATCAGGATGAGGTCTCAAAGATAGAAAGCATCAAGACTTCCATCAAGGCCGCGGACATACCCGGCACTTACGACAAGATAAAAGATTTCCTCTCCGGCTTCTCGACAGACTCGATTATCGCGCTCGTATCCACAATGGGTGGCGAAACCGGTCACACGCTCGGAAAGGTCGCAAAGAGAATTGTAATAAAACGGTTCAGAGTAGGCCTCGTCGTAAGCGGCAAGGATGCTGCTGCGACAGCTCTTAAATACGGACGTCTCGGCGCGGTACTCTATCCTGCCGTCGGCAGAATAGTAAATAACCTCACCGTCAGGGACATAAGTCTCGACATGACGCCCGACTACCTCGCCAGATCGGACAAAGGCGAGTTCCACGCGACAGTCGCGGTTCGCCCGATAAGACTCATGACACCGTTCATCGGTCTCTTACCCAAGTACGGCAAGGCAGGCTTTAAGTTCTACAGGGACTACAGAAAAACCAAGAAGACAAAGGCAAA
>JAFYJR010000018.1 GCA_017538005.1 Clostridia bacterium
CAGCGTACTTTATGATGATTTCTCAAGGTTCGTTTTCAAAAACCTCCTTGAGTACCGTGTTTCAGGCAATCCGAAGTATCTCTTTGACTGTCAGACAGAGAAAGATGATGTATTTAAAGATATTCTTTCTCTCTGCGATGAAGAGGTATTTGTCGACCTGGGCGCATACAGGGGAGACACCATTGAAGAATTCCTGTATAAGACAAAAGCCAGATACAGAAAGATCATCGCGCTTGAACCGGATAAGAAAAACTTTGATAAACTCGTTGATAATTTCGGTTCTCTTGAAAATGCTGAATTCATCAACAAAGCGTCGTGGTCGGACGAGCGTTTGCTGAACTTTTCGGGCGGCGGCGGAAGAAATTCAAGCGTGCTCGGCACTGACGGCACGCTTTACGGTGACGCCGCCGAGACAGTTCATACAACTGCCGTTGATCTGATACCGGGCGCCATCGACGCGACATTTATAAAGATGGATGTTGAGGGAGCGGAGGCAGAAACCCTGGCGGGTTTGAAAAACACGCTGAAAAACACAAAGCCGAAGCTCCAGGTATCCGCTTATCACAGGATAACGGACCTGTTTACATTGCCCGTGTTAATCCGTGAAATCAATCCTGATTACAGGATATATCTTCGTCATCATCCGTACATTCCGGACTGGGAAACTAATCTTTACTGTAAGTAAGATTTAGTGTAAAATAGTTTTATAATTTAACACGTTGGGAGGCCTCATATGAGGAGTCCGGATAACGTGTTATTGGGAACGGCAATTTTATTGCTTGCAGGGGTAATTCTATACAACGTATTTTTTACCGAGCCGCAGGTCGCGGAGCCTGCCGTCGCGCCCTCTGAGACCGTTTCAGCAGCGGAGACAACAACTGTGTCGACGACAGAAACAACAGCGCCTGCGTACACTAAGGTAAACATAAATACGGCAACCGCGGAAGAGCTTGAGACTCTGTCGGGCATAGGTCCCGCCAAGGCTCAGGCAATTGTTGCGTACCGCGAAACAAACGGTCCGTTTTCTTCGGTAAACGAGCTTGTAAATGTCAGCGGTATCGGTGAGAAGACTCTTGCAAAGATCATAGATGACATTACGGTTTAGGAGAGAGTAACTTGGTATTTTCAAGCCTTGTTTTTATATATGTCTTTCTGACGATAACATTAATACTCTACTTTTTTGCAGCCAAGAGCATACGACAGAAAAATGTCGTACTGCTTTTGGCGTCGTTGTTTTTTTATGCCTGGGGTGAACCGAAATGGATAATCCTGATGCTTATCAGCACAGCGGTGGAGTACTATGGCGCGATTATTGTAGATCAGTACAGAGAAGAAAATCCTGCCCTCGCTAAAGCGGCGCTCGGAGTATCAGTTTCTGTCGCTCTCGGATTCCTGTTTATTTTCAAATACTTTGATTTCTTTGCTTTCAATTTCAACAGCACTTTCCATACCGACATTAAACTTCTGGGATTCACCTTGCCGATAGGCATCTCTTTCTACACATTCCAGACGATAACTTACATTGTCGATGTATACAGGCGAAAGGCCGAAGTTCAGAGGTCTTACTTCAGGCTTCTTCTTTATGTGTCAATGTTCCCGCAGCTTATAGCGGGACCCATCGTCAAATATGTCGATGTAGAGAAGCAGCTTACTGCACGCTCGACAACCGGCAAGAAGGCCGGCAACGGAGCCTACCGTTTCCTTATCGGCCTTTCCAAGAAAGCCATATTCGCGAATGTCGCGGGCGACATAGCGACACAGTTCCTTGACGGAAACTTAAAAGAGCTCTCCGTTGTCGGCGCCTGGATCGGTATTCTCGCTTATACATTGCAGATCTACTATGACTTCTCGGCTTATTCCGACATGGCGATAGGTCTCGGCAAGATATTCGGTTTTGATTATCCCGAGAACTTCAATTATCCGTACATTTCAAAGTCAATAACCGAGTTCTGGAAGCGCTGGCATATATCTCTGACCACATTCTTCCGAGAGTATCTCTACATACCGCTCGGCGGAAACAGAAAGCACCATGTCATGAACCTGCTCATTGTCTGGGCATTCACGGGTCTCTGGCACGGCGCCGCCTGGAACTTTATTCTCTGGGGACTTTATTACTATGTACTCATAGTCCTTGAGAGACTGTTCCTGAGTGATTTTCTTGAACGGAAACCGGCAGTTCTCGGACATATCTACACGCTGTTCTTCGTTATCATCGGCTGGGTATTCTTCTATTTCGACGATATGGAGAGGCTCAAATCCTTCTTCTGGATTATGTTCGGCATAAACGGCAATCCGTTTACGAACATCACGGACAAGGCCGTGTTTGTAAACCACTTGCTGTTCTTCATCGTCGCGATTATTGCCGCCACACCGGTTTCGCGTATCATCAAGAGATACTTCCTGAAACTCTCAAGAACCAACGAAACCTGGAGCCTTGTTTGCGACGGAGCGCTCATTGTTTCCGGTTTGTTCCTTCTTTTCATTAACACAGCGGCTCTTGTCGGTTCAACATACAACCCCTTCCTGTATTTCAGATTCTGACGAAAGGAGACAGGCATGGAACAAAAGAAAAAGGTTAAACCTTCACTTTTCAGAAACAACACAACGGGCATTGCTTTCATAATGCTCATCATATTCTGTCTCGCAATCATGCTCTTCCTTTCGATAATTCTGCCCGAAAAGGAGATATCCGAGAGGGAGAACAGAACACTTGCCAAATTCCCGAAGTTTACCGTATCTTCCTACTTCGCGGGCGACTTCAACAGGGGAATAGAGGACCATTATTCCGATACTTTCCCGTTCCGCGACAAGTTTTTGAATGTCAACGATAAACTCACGAAACTGACTTCCCAGTTCTCATCCGGAGGAGATGACGCCATAGTTGTCATCCAGACAGGCGAGCGCGACCTCGGCGGCGAGGGAGCAGGAGACGCGGAGAAAGCTCAACAGGAAGCCGAAGAAGAGGTGACTGACTGATGCAATACATTATCCTTGATCTCGAGTGGAACACGGCTTACTCAAACCTTCTCGGTCATTTCGTAAACGAGATAATAGAATTCGGCGCCGTAAAACTCAACAAAAACTTTGAAATTACCGAGGACTTCTCAAGTTTCGTAAAACCGCAGATTGAGAAGAAACTCCGCAACAGGGTTAAGAATCTCACGAACATAAGCAACGCGGATGTCGCTGACGCCGAGCCCTTTGAAGTCGTCTGTAAGGACTTTACGGACTGGGTCGGCGACCTTGAAAACACCGTACTTCTCTCATGGGGAGACATGGACATCCGCGTCCTCATAGATAACTGCAAGTACTTCTTCGCGGACAATCCGCACATACCGTTTGTGAAGTACTATGTTGACCTTCAGGCTTATTTCATGGCAGAGTCTGATCTTTCAAAAGGACAGCAGATCAGTCTCGCGAATGCAGCTTCACTTATCAATGTAAACCCCGAAGAATTCTCTCTTCACAGAGCCCTTGACGACAGCGAACTCGCGTCTGTCTGTTTTAAGCGGGTCTACAAGAAGGACACATTTGAAAAGGCGATAGTCACATGTGATGACGAGTTCTACACGAGGCTTTTATTCAAGCCCTACATTGTCTCAGACATAAACGATAAACTTATCGACAAGACCCAGTTCTGCTGCAAATGCATTGAATGCGGGGAGATGGCAGACCAGCTCACCGACTGGAAATTTTCAAACTCTTCCTTCCACGCGAACTTCATCTGCAGGGACTGCAACAAGAGATACAGGGTAAACGTACAGTTCAAGAAAAACTACAGCCAGCTCAACATCAAGAAGAATGTTATTGTCATAAAGAAGGAGAAAGAAAATGCGAGAAGTTGAAAAGAGCATGTCTCCGAAACAGCTTAAAGCATACAGAACACAGCTGTTCCGTGACGCCGAGCAGTGGAAGACACCTGACAGAATCCCGCACTACGGCAATATAGTTACCTGGAAGATTTTCGATGCCGGTTATTCCATTGACCAGGCAATGACAAATTTTGACGTCATGAAGGAGACTGTCGAGAAATTCCTTGAGAAGTATCCGATTGACGTCCTCATAGATGTCGGTATCCGCAACCAGTTCGGTGTCACCGAGGCCTTCGGTATGGGGGAGAACGGTTACTATTACTATGACTCGGAAGTTGTCGGTATAAACGACCACGCATACTGCCCCGTTGACCGTCTGATGGAATACATAGACGACAAATACAAATATGCCTGGGAGGTTGCGCTTCCCGAAAAGATTCCGGACTTCTACGAGAAGTCGATTGACACCTGGAAAAATGTCTGGAAGGCCTACTGGGACTATATTATGTTCATTCTGAAGATGAACAAAGTCTGCGGCAAATACGGCCTCGCAAGCGGCGCTCCTAACAATCCCATGAAGGGCACGATAAACTTCGGTATCGAAGAGGCGGAGTCCAACCTGCTTGGCATAAAGAACCTCTCCATTGCCTGCCGCAGAAACTTTCAGCAACTTAAAGACTTCTGCGACGCGTGGGATGAGAAGGAAACCAAGCCGATTATCGAAAAGATACTCGCGGACAAAGACGGTCCGGATATGAAATACTGCTTCGATGCTTCACTGATTATGCTCTCACAGAACATACTCAACCCGAAGCAGTTCGACGAGCTCTATTGGTGCTATCTTGAGCCGCTTCTTAAAGCATACGAGCAAAAGGGCAAATGCCCGCGTATCTTTACAGAGGGCAAGATTTCGATGTACGCGGATCATTTCGCGGATTTCAAGAAAGGCTCGCTCGCTTTTCATCTTGAAAACGACGATCCGTGGGAAATCCGCGAGGCGCTTCCGAATGTCTGCATAATAGGCGGTCTCACGACGCAGCTTCTCGGTACGGCAACTCCGGAAGAATGCGTTGCATACACAAAGAAACTCATAGACGAACTGGGTTCTGAAGGCGGCTTCATCCTTTCCGAGGACAAGATGCTCTCTTACAGAAACGACTGCAAGTCCGAGAATCTGAAAGCAGTCTGCGAATTCGTCTCTGAATACGAACTTAAACGTTAAGGAGGATATGACAATGGCTGAAGAGATTAAAGTTGAAACTGCTGAAACCGAGCCGGCTGCAGAAGAACCTGAAAAGCAAACAGATTGGCCGTATGCATCATATCCTGACGGCTACAACAAACTTCTGAACAAGATAATGCCTTTTTGGGCAAGACCGATGAAAAAGAAAATGGGCGACCTGCTCATCAGAGTACTGGTTGACGGTTAAGTGTCATGAGCAAAGATATTTATTTTGAAAACGATGCCGCGGAGCGCATGCTCCGGGGCATAGAAAAAGTGGCAAAGGCCGTCGCTCCCACCTTCGGGCCGAAGGGCAGGAACGTCGCTTTTGACCAGAAATATGACGTTCCGCTCGTAACAAACGACGGCTATGCCATAGCAAAACAGATTACACTGAAAGACGGAGCCGAGGATCTCGGCGCTAAGCTTCTTATTGAAGCCGCGTCAAAATCAAACGAGACCTCCGGCGACGGCACGACGGCGGCGGTTATACTTGCGCATTCAATGATATTGAACGCGCAGAAGACCATTGCCGCCGGCGCAAATCCCATTTTCCTGAAAAAGGGTATGGTCAAAGCCGCAGAAGTCGTCGAAAAAACTCTCCGCGAAAATGCCGTTCCCGTAAAAGATGTTAAGACAATTAAAAATATTGCAACCATCTCGGGCAACAACGATCCGGAGATAGGGGAACTCATCGGAAAGATTTACGAAGAACTCGGTTTTGATCCCGTAGTAATACTTGAGGACACGCAGATGGCGGACACCGTACTTACCATGTCACACGGCTGCCGTCTTGATTCGGGTTATCTCTCAAGATATTTCCTGACCGATGCCTCTCTCGGCTTATGTGAACTCAAGGATCCGTACATCTTCATCTGCAAAGATGAGATTAACGACATAAACCAGATTTATCATCTCCTTGAAGACGCGCTTTCAAAGAAAGCTTCAGTTGCAATCATAGCAAAGGATATCACCGGTACTGCGATTTCCTCGCTCGCAAAAAATGTTGAGGCGGGCGTAATAAAAGCCGTTGCCTTAAAGGGCCCCGGCTACAGTGATACGCGCGACAGAAACTTAAACTGTCTCGCTGCCATTACGGGAGGAACTGTCGTTGACTCCGCTTATATGAACATCGCCGAATGCGGACTCGAAGTCTGCGGCAGAGCGAAACGCCTTGTCTCTGACAAGAATATCACCACGCTCGAACAGCCGGCCTGCCCGGATTCCGACAAAGTCGGAGAGCTCAGGCGACAGATAAACGCACAGCTTGAAACAACGACAGAAACTTACGCCAGAGATAAACTCGAGCAGTCTCTCGGTCTGCTGAACTCATCAATGGCCGTTGTTTCCGTGGGCGGTACATCCGAGCTTGAGATGTTCGAGCGTAAGTATCGCATCGAAGACGCACTGAATGCCGCCAAACGCGCCGCGGCAGAAGGAATCGTACCGGGCGGGGGCAAGGCTCTTCTTCTCTGTAAAAATGCCGTACAAGCCCTCTCAGACACTCTGGCCGGCGACGAAAAAATCGGCGCCGAGGTCGTCAGGGACTCACTCGAGGCGCCGATGAAACAACTTGCGGAAAACTGCGGAGTTGACGCGGGTGCGGTTTTACATAATGTTTTAAACAACAAGGACAAGAACTTCGGTTATGACGCGAGAACAGGCGAGTACGGTAACCTGATTAATCTTGAAATCATCGATCCCGTTGCCGTCATCCGTAACTCTTTCGTAAATGCGGTAAGCGTAGCCGGAAACTACATCACTACTTACGCCGCCGTTATTCCGCATTCAGATTAAACTCATCTTATGCAGAATGAGGAACGACAGAGCGAGATACATCTTCTCATCCGGATCGTCAAAGTCAATGTCACACAGTTCGGTTATACGCTCAATGCGTCGTATAAGAGTGGTTCTGTGAATGAACAGCTCCTCAGCCGTATGTGTTGAATTGCAATTGTTTTCTATATAACAACGCAGAGTCTTTAAGTACTCTGTGTTGTTTTTTTTGTCGTAATCAATCAGTTTTCTGACATTTTCGCTTATGAGCTGGTCATAGGAGAGGTCGGTCATGACGCAGTCGTACATATAGTCAAGCGCGTAATCGCGGAAACGGAAATACCATTTGTTGGGATCGTTTTTCTGACCGGTCACAAGCGCCATATTGGCCTGTGTGAGATATGAGGCAACCCTGTTTATGTCGGTAAACTCATCAGACACTCCGGCTTTGCATACGAAATCGCGAAGGATGTAGGCGAGAACATGGAAGAATCTGTGTGTATCCTCGGAATTCTTTGAAAGCGAATGATTGAATACCCAGACAATGTAGTCGTCATGAATTATGGCGCAGGAATTAGACCAGGTCTCTTCGAGTTTGCCGCGGATATACTCGGTCATCTCATCCCATTTTGAATTCTTGAAAAAAGTGAATTTGATGACTGTATAGCGGTCATTCCTTCCCCACGAATAATTCTGAAGGATAAGGTTAGCGTCTACATCGTCAAGTTTTTCCGACGAAAACAGCATATCGTCAATCAGAATATGCAGTTTATCGGAAGTGTTCTTTATCAGCGGATCATCGGTATAACGGAGATAGACCTGCTTCAGATAATCAAAGAAATGACGGAACAG
>JAFYJR010000113.1 GCA_017538005.1 Clostridia bacterium
GCGCTGAATATTGTTTCGCCGACGCTGTCCCAGCGCTCGCAGGCGAAATGCCTGCGCAGGCCCGGCGCGACGTTGAGCGCCTTCAGGGCCGATTCTATGAGTATCGTGCCCGAGCCGCACATCGGATCATAAAGCGTGTGATACGGACGCAGTCTGGAAATGGTGCAGAGCGACGCGGCGAGGGTTTCCTTAATCGGGGCATCATTGGCTGAAAGCCTGTAGCCGCGCTTATGAAGGCCAGCACCGGAAGTGTCTATTGTGAGTGTTACCTCATCTTTCATTATTGAGAATTCAACGGCGTACTTCGCGCCGGTCTCCTCGAACCATTCTATGCCGTACTCTGATTTCAGGCGTTCTACAATCGCTTTCTTTATTATTGACTGGCAATCTGAAATTGAAAACAGTTGCGAGTTTCTGGAATAACCGCCTTTTACCGGGAAAGAATCAGTCCTGCCTATCCACTGCTCCCAGGGAAGGTCTCTCGTGCCCTCAAACAGTTCTTCGAAGGACATCGCTTTAAAACTGCCGACCACTATCTGAACGCGCTCTGCGTGGCGCAGAGCCAAATTTGCGCGCGCGAGTATATTTTCATCGCCCGAGAAGAACACTCTGGCGTTTTCGCAGACTACATCGCCCGCGCCGAGTTCTCTCAGTTCGTCGGCTATCAGTGATTCCAGTCCCATGAGACAAGGGACGACACAATTGATTTTCATAACTGATCCTTTTCAAAAAAATATGCAGAGTGAACTTGCCACTCTGCATTTAATTGTCAACGTCGTGCTCCGCTGCGTTTACCGTAACCGGAGTGCTTTGCCTTTGAAGCGCGCTTTAAGTCGGCCATCTTTTCGTCTGAAGAGGATTTCCATTTGCTCATCATGTCTTCAAACGTGGGATTTTCCGGTTCTTCCTTTTTCTTCTGGCCCTGCCAGACATTCGGCGCTGCGGGCTTTTTTCTTTCAGGCGTAGCGTCGGCCTGCTTTATAGACAGGCTGATTTTTTCATTCTCGTCAATACCGAGAACTTTCACCTTTACTTCCTGACCGACTTCAAGATATTCGCCAATGTCATTTACAAATTTCGGGGCCACTTCGGAAATGTGAACCATTCCGGTCTGTCCGTCTCCGATGTCGACGAACGCTCCGAATTTGGTCAGACCCGTAACTTTGCCGTCAAGAATTTCGCCGATTTCCGCCATAAAGAACCGTTAAACCTCCAAGGTCAATTGCCGGAAGAGATATCGTAATAAACTCTTTCACCGGGTAAAACATAGCCCAGTACATCACGGGCAATGCGCTCGATATAAGCGGAATCGTCGCCGTCTTCCAGGACACTCGAAAGCTGGTCATTCTTCTCCTGCTTCTCAGCAAGAGTGGCTTTTGCCTGGGCAACCTGCTGTGCTTTCTCGTTCTTCTCCATCTGGAGCGATACGAGAGAAATGACGAAATAACCGATAACGACAATGATTGCAAGTGTCAGGAAGAAACTTGTCGACCTTGTCTTTTTATCGGTCTTTTCATTTGTCTTCTGCTTTGCCACTGTCGTCACCTCCGCTTAAATTTCTTCAACTCAATTATATAATAACTCTTTTAAAAATTACAAGCATCAAAATGAGAAATATTTAAAGCGGTTTGTACATCTCGCCGGCATTTTCTTTTGTGGCGTATTCCTTCACATCAAGAACCTGAACTTTTATGGTTTTCTCGCCCATTTTGATTTCGATGATATCGTTCGTCTTCACATCGTAAGATGCGCGCTGAACCTTACCGTTTACAGAAACATGACCGGCGTCGCAGAGATCGTTCGCGACGGTTCTGCGTTTGATAATTCTCGAGACTTTCAGATATTTGTCAAGTCGCATAAAAACACCTCAGAATAAAAGGGAGAGGCTCTCGCCCCTCCCTCTCACTGTAAATTAATTATTTAACAGCGTCCTTGAGACCTTTGCCTGCCTTGAAAGCGGGAAGCTTTGATGCAGGAATTGTCATCGGGAGACCTGTCTTCGGGTTGCGGCCCTGCTTCTTAGCGCGTTTTCTTACTTCGAATGTGCCGAAGCCAACGAGCTGAACCTTCTGACCCTTCTTGAGAGCCTTAGTTGTGTTAGCTATGAAAGCGTTAACAGCAGCTTCAGCGTCTTTCTTGGAGAGGTTAGCGTCTTTTGCTATAGCAGCAATGAGTTCAGTTTTGTTCATAATTAATCCTCCATTAAAAAAATGAATAGTGTTTGTTCGGCAAACCACAAAATATTGTGGATACCAAAAGTCCGAACTACAATTGACATATTAACCCAAAACTCTCAGTTTTTCAAGTACTTTCGCGATTTTTTTGCCTTTTGGCAGGGTTAAAATGTAACTTTTTGTAAGAACTTTGAATACCATTAGTGAAATTAACCAAACAAACACCGCTGCAATTAGTGAAACCAAACAACCAACAGCCGCTGCAAATTACGGCGATGTAAAGTACACAACGGCGTAAGCCGCCCCTCCTGCAAGGGCTCCGACGAAAAACGGACGGATCAGACAGTCAAACCAGTTCAGTTTACAACCTGTAACTTTCAGGAGGACAAGCATGTTATTCAGAACGATTACGATGTAGCAGAGAACGGTTCCGATCGGGGCGCCTTTGATGTTGATATTCGGATTTCCGACGAGGACAAAGTTGCAGACTATCTTAACGGTCGCGCCGATGAGGAGCGATTTTACGGGGATGTCGGCCCTGCCGACAGCCTGAAGCATGTTGTTTATGGGCGTGGAAACGGCCAGGAACAACGCGAACAGTCCGAAAATCGCGACATACGGCGCGGATATATCAACCGACAGACTCTGCGGATAGAGTACCCGCAGCATCGGCTCTGAAATCGCCGCCATGAAGAAACCCGCGGGTACGGCGAGCAGAGTCGCGGTTTTGATAACAGTCCGGATTGCTCCCTGCATATTCTCCTTGTCGTTTGTCGAGAACGAGGCGGCAAGGATGGGTATCGCGCTGACACCGAGCGTCATGATTACCGTAGGTATGAGATTTCGAAAGTCCAGAGCGACGCCGTAACAGCCATACAGAAAGTCCTTGATATCATCGGTACGGATATCCAGTTCATTGATGACAGGATACATATCCCTTATCGTGCCTTCCCCTATCGCCACGGCATGTTTGAGCCTGCTCTGTACGGTGGAAGTGTCTATAAGATTTGTGACATTGAGAACAAGCGCGGAGGTCGCTATGGGTATTACCGTGCTTATGAGTGTCTTAACAAGCTTACCGGTCTCCTCGGGTTCCGGCGATCCGAGAAGTTCCTCTTCCGTTATACCGTCGCCTTTGTGTGATAGACAATGAAACAGTAGATAAGAGCGAGGAATGTTCCTATAGTCACGCCGAAAATCGCGGCGGCTGCGGTGTAAGGCGCGGCGGCATTGATTACATCAATCTTGTTCTCGCATACCACGCCGAAAGCCGTACCGTCAGCCCTGAAGTGATCGAGGCCCGTTTTCAGCA
>JAFYJR010000114.1 GCA_017538005.1 Clostridia bacterium
GCAGGTATGGTTTTGGGACCCGTAAAAGCGGGTATAGTCGGTGCTTTGTCCGACTTTATAGGAGCAATGCTGTTCCCGTTCGGACCATTCTTTCCCGGTTTCACACTTACGGCTTTTCTGAAAGGTCTGACATACGGTTTGTTGCTGTATAAGAAGCAGAACATCCTGCTGATTGTTGCTGCAGAAGTAATAGTGCAGGGAATACTCAGCCTGTTTCTTCAGTCATACTGGATTTCATATCTCTACGGTTCACCTTACTGGGCCGTCGTGACATCCAGGTTTGTTCAGGTGGGACCGCTCTTTGTCGTGGAAACACTTTTGATTTTCCTTCTTTCAAAATCTCTGGTTCCCACACTGAAAGACATGATAAGCGAGAAACAAAACAAGCCCAAAGCATAAAAAACTGCACCCGAAAGGGTGCAGTTTTATTTTTGTTTATTTTATCTTCAGATGTTTCGGAAGTCCCGCCGCGAAGTGCGGTTCTATCATACCGATGACGAGCGGTTTGACATAGTTTATGAACTCATCCGTAACATAGGTTCCGTCTTCCGTTATCCAGTCAAGCGGGACCTTCTTTTCAACGTTTGCAATACCGTGAACGTCGTGCATCTCATAGTGGGCGACATAGGGTTCGCGTGAGTCAACCTGAATAGTTACCATGGTACCGGTTTCACCTTCAAGTATCTTTGACGCGGCAATGTAGCCGACATTGTATGCTTCATCGATATCGGTACGGGAAGTCATATGCGTAGCGCAGCGCTGAAGAAGAGAGAACTCTATCGCGCGGCTCTTGCAGCCGAGACGATAGCTCAGCGCGTTAGCGAGCATACGGCCTACGCCTGAAAGCTGCTGATGTCCGAACGCGTCGGTGTGAGAGGCGTCCATACCGTAGTCACAGACAAGCGTTCCGTCAGCGAGACGGAGGCCCTCTGACGCCGCAACAACAATGGACTTCTTATGTGAAAGTATCTTTTCAACGCGGGCTGTAAAATCATCCTCGTCGAAAGGCAGCTCGGGGAGATAGATAAGGTCGGGACCGCCGCAGTCCGTGTCTTTCGACAGTGCGGTGGCGCCGGTAAGCCAGCCCGCGTTACGACCCATAACTTCAACAACAGCTATACGCGGTTCACCCGCGCCGAAGCTCTCGTTGTCCTGAATCATCTCTTTCATGGAAGTGGCGATAAACTTCGCTGCGGAGCCGTATCCGGGCGTATGATCGGTGAAGGGCAGGTCATTATCGATAGTCTTCGGGATGCCGACAAAACGCTCTGAGCGGCCGTGAGCGACAGCATAGTCATAGAGCTGCTGGATAGTGTCCATTGAGTCGTTACCGCCGATGTAGAGGAACTTGTCGATTTTGTATTCCTCAAGCAAATCAAATATCTTTTTGTAAGTTGCCTCGTCGTCCTTCCACGCGGGAAGTTTGTATCGGCATGAGCCGAGGAAGGCGGCAGGTGTCCTTTTCAGCAGCGAGAGATCATAGAGATTTGTAAAATACGCGCCGAGATCGAAAATGTTGCCCTGGAGAAATCCTTCAATGCCGTAGCGCATACCGTAGATATGTTCCACACCGTTGATTGTCGCGGCTTTGATAGCGCCGGCAAGGCTGGAGTTGATGACGGCCGTCGGACCGCCGGACTGACCTATGATGAGATTTCCCATAAACAGACTCCTTTTTAATCCATGTATCCTTCTGCGCAGAGGAGCTCGGCGTACTCAACAGCGCCGCCGGCCGCGCCGCGAAGGGTGTTGTGTGAAAGACAAACGAACTTATAATCATACTGTGTATCTTCACGCAGGCGGCCTATTGAGATGGCCATGCCGTGCTCGAGATTTCTCTGAAGTTTTGTCTGGGGGAGGTTGTCCTCTTCGAAGTAGTTTAAGAACTGTTTGGGAGCGGAGGGGAGGTCGAGCTCCTGCGCACGACCCTTGTAGTTCTTCCAGATGTCGAGAATCTCTTCTTTAGTCGGTTTGTTTTTGAACCTTACAAATACGGCAGCCATATGACCGTCTGAGACAGGTACACGAAGGCACTGCGCCGTGAAGTTCGGGCTTGTCGCGGGAACTATTTCATCGCCCTCAATCTTGCCCCAGATCTTAAGCGGTTCTTTTTCGGATTTTTCTTCCTCACCGCCGATGTAGGGTATAACATTATCAAGCATCTCGGGCCAGGTTTCAAAAGTCTTGCCCGCGCCGGAAATGGCCTGGTATGTGCAGACCAGAACATCCTGTACACCGTACTTCTCATCAAGAGGGAAGAGGGCGGGGACATAGGACTGAAGCGAGCAGTTGGACTTGACGGCTATAAAGCCGCGTTTTGTGCCGAGGCGGCGCTTCTGGGCGTCGATAATCTTTATGTGGTCCGCGTTGAGTTCCGGAACAACCATGGGGACATCCGGAGTGTGGCGGTTCGCGCTGTTGTTTGATACAACGGGAATTTCCGCTTTCGCGTATTTATCTTCGATTGCCTTTGTGGCATCCTTGTCGAGGTTTACCGCGCAGAATACGAAGTCAACGAGTTCGCCGATTTTCTCAACGTCGTTGTCCGCGTCCATAATGATCATATCAGCCATCTTTTCGGGGATGGGAGTTGTCATGCACCACTTCTCGCCGACGGCCTCTTTATAAGTCTTGCCCGCGGAACGGGAAGAGGCGGCGAGAACCTTGACGTCAAACCACGGATGGTTCTCGAGAATCGTCATGAAGCGCTGGCCTACCATGCCCGTAGCGCCTACAATTCCGACATTATACTTCTTCATTGAAAACTACTCCTCTTGTGATATAATTACAATAATTAATTATAAACTTTGAAGGCTCAATGTGCAATGAAAACGTCCGATTTTTATTACGATTTGCCTGAGACATTAATAGCTCAGCGTCCAATTGAAAAGCGCGACGAATCGCGTCTTCTCCATGTGGACAGGAGCACCGGCGAAATCGAACACAGACATTTTTATGACATCACCGATTATCTTGTACCCGGTGACACACTGATTTTAAACGACACCCGTGTCCTGCCGTGCCGTATCTACGGCGTCAAGGAGGAGACGGGGGCCGTCGTCGAGTTTTTGCTTCTGACGCAGCAATCGCAGGACACATGGGAATGCCTCTGCGGACCGGGCAAGAAGGCGAGAGAGGGGAGCAGGTTCTCCTTCGGAGAGAAGCTCCGCTGCGAAGTCGTTGAAGTAAAAGACGACGGCAACAGAATCGTCAGATTTTATTACGACGGCAACTTCTTCGCCATACTCGACGAGATAGGGCAGATGCCGTTGCCGCCGTACATAAAAGAAAAACTTGAGGACAAGGAGCGCTATCAGACCGTGTACTCAAAAGAACTCGGTTCCGCGGCAGCGCCTACTGCAGGTCTTCATTTCACGCCCGAACTCATCGAGAAAATCAAAGCTATGGGCGTGAACATCGGCTATGTAACGCTTCATGTGGGACTGGGAACATTCCGTCCCGTAAAAGTTGATGATGTTACAAAACACAAGATGCACTCAGAGCATTATTGGCTCCCGAAGGAAACTGCCGACCTCATAAATGAAACGAAGAAAAACGGCGGGAGAATCATTTCCGTCGGAACTACATCGTGCAGAACTCTTGAAGCGGTTGCCGCAAAGTATGACGGCGAAATCAGAGAGGATGAAGATTGGACCGAAATCTTTATCTATCCCGGTTTTGAGTTTAAGTGTATAGACGCTCTCATAACCAACTTCCATTTACCTGAAAGCACACTTTTAATGCTCGTATCCGCGTTTTTGGGCTACGACAAGACGATGAACGCATACAGGGAAGCCGTAAAGGAGAAGTACAGATTTTTCTCCTTCGGCGATTCAATGATGATTTCATAAGTTCAAGGAGTAATTGATGTACAAGCTCTTAAAAACCGAAGGAAACGCCCGCAGAGGCGAATTTACGACACCGCACGGCGTCATACAGACGCCTGCGTTTCAGAACGTCGCCACCTGCGGCGCCATAAAAGGCGGACTTGACGCAGACGACCTTAAAACGGTTGGCGCTCAGGTCATGCTCTGCAATACATATCATCTTCATGTCAGACCGGGCGATGAACTGATACGCGACCTCGGCGGTCTTCACAAGTTTACCGGCTGGGACGGTCCGATACTGACTGATTCGGGCGGATTCCAGGTCTTCTCTCTCGCGAAACTGCGCAAGATAAAGGAGGAGGGGGTAAGCTTCAATTCCCATATCGACGGAAGGCACATCTTTATGGGGCCTGAGGACTCCATGCGTATTCAGTCAAACCTCGGTTCAACAATAGCCATGGCATTTGACGAGTGCGTTGAAAACCCCGCAGAATACTCCTACGCGAAGGAATCCTGTGAGCGCACGACTCGATGGCTCCTGCGTTGCAAAGAAGAACTTGAGCGACTCAATGCGCTCCCTGATACCATAAACAAACAGCAGATGCTCTTCGGCATAAACCAGGGCTGCACATACGAAGACCTCCGTATAAAACATATGGAGGAAATCGCAAAACGCGACCTCGACGGTTACGCCATAGGCGGTCTCGCAGTCGGCGAGCCGACGGAGGATATGTACAGAATCATCTCAGCCGTTGAACCGTATATGCCGAAAGACAAGATCCGCTATCTCATGGGCGTCGGCACGCCCGGAAATATTATCGAGGCCGTCGCGCGCGGCGTTGACCTCTTTGACTGCGTCATGCCGAGCCGCAACGCGCGCCACGGACAGCTCTTCACATGGGACGGCGTAATCAACTTAAACAACGCCAAATATGAGAAAGACGAAAACCCCATAGACTCTCATTGCGACTGTCCGACATGTCAGAAACACTCACGCGCATACATCAGACATCTGCTTAAAGCAGACGAGATTTTAGGACTTCGGCTCTGCGTCACTCACAACCTGTATTTCTACAACAATCTTATGAAAGAAATACGCGACGCGATAGACGAAAACAGGTTCACAGAGTTCCGCGAGAAATACGCCGTTTTGCTTGACACGAGAATATAATATTTGTAAAATAAACGAGTATTTTCGAGAACAAAAGGAGTTTTATAAATGAACTATTTACTTGCTATGACATCCCAGACTGCAGCAAACAGCAACACTGCTGCCGGCAGTTCAGGTATGGTTATGATCCTTTTCATGGTTTTCGTTATCGCATACTTCGCGGTAATCATGAGAAAGGACAAGAAAAAGCAGCAGGACGAACAGAGCATGAGCGAGTCCGTTAAAGTCGGCGATGAAGTGCTCACAATCGGCGGTGTCGTAGGACGTGTTGTAACTGTCAGAGAAGACAGCATCGACATTGAAACCGGCGCAGACCGTATCAAGATTCGCTTCACAAAACAGGCTATAGCAAAGAACATAACAGCCGACAAGAAGGCCGAGGAAATCAAACAGGCCAAAATGAAGGAAGCAAAAGAAAAAGCCGGCAAAATCGGCAAGAAATAAAAACCAAAGACCCGACTTTATGTCGGGTCTTTTTTATCGGTTTCTTTAATTATATTTGCTTTATTAAGCGGATTGTTGTCAGTCGCGGTCTTAAGTTGCTCGTTTACAAGATGTGTATAAATCTGCGTAGTACCGACATTTTCGTGGCCCAGAATCTCTTTTAAAACGAGCACATCTGCGTCGCCGTACTGGTACATCAGTGTCGCTGCAGTATGTCTGAGTTTGTGTGTCGAATATCCTTCAAGACCGGCTTTATCAAGCGCGGTATAGACGATGTGCTGGACGGTTTTGGGACTGATTCGCTGCTTTCTGTTGCTTAAGAACAGAGCGTCTTTATCGACAACACCGTCAACCGGACGAACTCTCATATAATTGTTTATAGCCGCAAGACAAGCATCATTTAAATAGACCGTGCGTTCCTTGTTTCCTTTGCCCGTAACTTTAATTGTATTATCATCCCTGATATCAGTATAATTCAGTCCCACAAGCTCGGAAAGACGCATGCCGCAGTTTAGAAACAACGTAATTATGGCAAAATCGCGCTCTTTATGAGGTCCGTCAAACGAGCTTCTCAGCAGGTCCGTAGCTTCCTCAAGAGTGAGATATTTCGGAAGCGACTGACGCAGTTTAGGGGAGTCCAGGTTCACCATCGGATCCTCTTTGATAATACCTTTCTGTGATTTACAGAACTTAAAGAAATCACGCAATGTAGATACTTTGCGGGCTCTGGTACGGGCAGAATTTCCGCGGGTGTCTTTACAAAAACTTAAAAATGAATAGGCGTCAGTAATTGTTATTTTTTTAACAAATTCATCATCGCAGTCTTTTATGGATATTTTCTGAAATTCCTCATCATCTGACGGATCAACATCTGTCATACCGCGGAGGCACTTAATATACCTGAAAAAGGTACGGAGATCCGTAGCATACTCAGAAACCGTGTTTTTGGAACGGTTTTTGATGGCATCCATATAATTCAGGAATTCAACCATGGTATCCGGGAATTCTGCGTAATCCGCGCGTGTAATCATAAAAACCTCCGAAAAAGCAGCCGATAGAAATTTTTCTGACGATACAGAGTTCATCTGAAAAAAACTGATCGGATGGGATTTTTCAGCACAGAGACTTGTTCATTGAAAATAAACTGATTGGCTGTAAACGAGACGAGTTTTCAGGCAAAAAACAGTATATAAGCACAGAACGGGTAAAATAGCTCAAATAGCCGTAAAAAGCATAAAAATATGCTTACAAGGGTGTTATTTGCCGTTTTTTGTCCCCTAAATTATACAAAATTTTTATTTTGTATAATTTTATCACAAAAGATACAGGTTGTAAAGCATTAACTTCCCCATTATAATATTTTTGTAAATTTTTAATTCGGAGGTGTTACTTTGAAAACAGTAACAAATTATCCTTATGTCCTCGTCCACGGAATGCTCGGATACGGCAGCGACGAGAACATGAACAAGATTGCTCCTTACTGGGGCATGCTTTCGGGAAGTCTCCAGCAGTATCTTACGGATCAGGGCTTTGAGGTTTATACTCCGTCTGTCGGAAAATACTCCAGCGCCTGGGACAGAGCATGTGAGCTCTATGCGCAGCTTGTCGGCGGTACAGTTGACTACGGTGTCGCCCACTCAAAGAAATACGGTCACAAGCGTTTCGGCAGAACTTTCAGCAAGCCGATATTCGAAGGCTGGGGTCCTGACAAGAAAGTCAACCTTGTCGGCCATTCTTTCGGCGGCGCGACGATAAGACTTCTGGCCA
>JAFYJR010000115.1 GCA_017538005.1 Clostridia bacterium
GATGGAACACCTCTTGTGAATGGTGTTGATTATTCAGTTGTTTACAGCAACAATGTAAATTGCGGATGGGCAGATGTAACTCTTTTACCGCTTGGAGACAGTGCCGTAATCAGGTATTCTTCTTTCAGAATACAGCTGAGCAAAAATGATCTTTATGCGGTTTATGATTTTCGCGATGAAGCCATTGCTGACGTTGCCGAAATTGATCATTCCTTCAATCCTGCGGATTACAAAGCTGAAAGCTATGCCGCGTACAAGGAGGCATATAATGCCTTCAAGGATTCTTTGAGCTATAGTAATGAGAATCAGGATACACTTGGTGCAATAAGCGATGCTCGCAACGCGGTAATCGCCGCTTACAATGCTCTTGAAGAGAGAACTCCGATCAGCGAAGCAACCGTAGGTAAGATTGCCGCGATGAAATACACGGGCAAGGCTCTTACACCAGCACCGGTTGTTACTTATGATGGCTCGACGCTGGTTAAGGGAACGGATTACACTGTATCCTACAAGAACAATAAGAACGCCGGTACGGCTACGGTTACAATTACAGGTATAGGCGATTTCACCGGCACGACAAGTGTAACCTTTAAGATCAACAAGATTGCCAATCCGATGACGGCAAAAGCTAAGAAGTCATCCTTTACCGTAAGCCTTTCCAAGGTTACGAGCGCGGCTCAGACAGTAGCAACACCGATAACTGTTTCAAAAGCGCAGGGCACTGTAACCTACAAGAAATCAAGCGGTTCATCCAATATCACCGTTGATTCAAAGACAGGCAAACTGACTGTCAAGAAAGGCACGAAGAAGGGTACTTACACCGTCAAGGTACAGGTCAAGGCGGCGGGTAATACAAACTACAATGCTGCAACAAAGACCGTTACCCTGAAAGTTATAGTAAAATAAAATGAGAAAAGCCCCCTGCGGTGAGCAGGGGGCTTGCTTTGTTTTGTTTAACCGAAGATTTGTCGGTCTACTGATTCGGCGTATCGTTCGAGTCTTTCGGGGTCTACTTTGACTTTGAATTTCAGGAGCTTTTGTGGGATGCCGAGCGCCTGGCCGAGAAGGACGATTGACTGGGAGACAATCATGTCTACGTCAATTTCTTCGCCTTTCTGATTTTTAATGTAGGCGTATTCGAGGCCGCCGCCTATGGCATAGGCGATCTGGTCTGTGAGAGCGGGACCTTTGTTGCCGATAATCTTGACATTTTCAATGAACCAGTTGCTGATTTCCTGGGCGACAATTGCGCTTGTGGCGCGCGAGGCGAGAACGTCGGAAGTAAGATGACCGATGTACTCATGTTTTGTCAGGTACCAGAATTCGAAGTATGCGAGGAAGTAAACATCTTTTAAAAGTTCCACCGGAGAAGTGATACCGTCAAGTGTCGCTCTCAGAGAGTCGAAGATGAAGGGAAGAGTCGTGTCAATAAAGAGCGTGATGAAGTCTTCCTTCTTCGGGAAATAGTACTGGAGCAGGTTCTTTGCTATGCCCGCCTCTTTTGCTATGGCGGCGAAAGAGGTGTTCTCGTAGCCTTTTTCACGAAAGAGATTGAACGCAATTTTAGCTATTCTGTTTTGTTCTTCCAAATATTTGGCCGTTCTCATAAAATCACCAAAAATATTATAACAACGATATATTTTTAATACAAGAATTGACTTTTAATGTTTTCGGGAGTAAAATTTATACGTGTACAAATTCGGTACTGAAAAACAGGAGGTATGAAATGTTACAATCGCTTATGAATTTCTGTCATTTCCCGGAATTCGGACTTGACGCAAGAGTATTCATTTTCGCGCCTGTAGCGGGTCTCGGCTGGTTGCTTGCCTACATTGACCTCATCCGCCTCGGTTTTAAGCAGAAGACCTACGGTATGCCCATCGCAGCCCTTGCGCTGAATATCGTATGGGAAGGCCTTTATGCTTATATGTACTGGGCTCATGACGGCATGTTCTACGGCGGCTATATGATGGCCTGTGTAAACACGGCGTGGTTCGTAGCGGACTGCCTTATCCTCTACACCCATATCAAATGGGGTAAGAAGGACTTTGTAAAGTTCGCTGACGAGAAACTGTTCTGGCCCTGGTTTGCGGCCCTGATGATTATGGCTGTCATAGTCGAAATCACATGGCTCCAGGCTTATGGCGTACGTGCAAACGGCTGCACGGCTATCGTTCAGAACCTTCCGATGTCCATCCTCTTCATCTTCCTGCTCTTCATCAGGAAGTCCACAGAAGGTCAGTCAATGAACATCGCGCTCGGTAAGATGTTCGGTACCATCGGCGCCTGGCTCGCAATAGCGGTTTATCCTTCACTTCAGGATCCGCTCAACATCTGGGTCGGCGTTGCCTGCACAGCTTTCGATATGGTTTACTGCGTACTTCTCTACAAGCAGTTCAAAGCAGAGGGCAAGAACCCCTGGTTCCCGTCCCGTCCCGCAGACCCCGCAAAGGTCAACCTTGAGAAGTCACCGGTATTCAATCCCAAAACAGATGAAATTGTTGACGGTAAGATAGTTACTAAGGTTTCCTCGAACTAAGGGAGGGAAGACTTATGAAAAAAACTGTTTTATCCATAGTCCTCGCCTCGGTTTTGATGCTTGTACTTTTTGTACCGGCATTCGCCTTAGACGGCTGGAAGTATGCCGTGGACTATACTATCAAAACCGAGACCGGAATTCAGAAACTCTTTTTACCCGCGATGCTCATTGAGAGAGACGGCAAATACTATGCCGAACTCGTGTTCAATGATCCGGAAGTGGACAAACTTTATCTCGGCGATCAGGAAATTCTTCCTGTCAGCACGAGAAAGTCTCCTTACAAAAACTACACGGGTAAGTATAACGTTTTTGAACTTCCGATCGCCGCGCTCGGCGAGGATGTTGAGTTTGTCCTTCACACGAGGGGCAACAACCTTGAGACCGACAAGTATGTTATAAACATGCCGGAGGTTGATCCGAACTTCGACGCGGCGGCTCAGCTTGAAGCCGTAAAGGCGGATAATTTCGGCGCGCAGTCGCTCCGCTTCTATGACTGGCATGTCGGTATGAGTTCCTCAGTCTGGGGACCGTTCGTATTTCTGGCTATTGAAGCTCTTGCAATTTACGTTATAGGCAAGAAGCTCGGTAAATAAACAGGGGGTTTTTAGAAATGATGACATTCTTCAACAACCTCATTGCGAAGATTGCCGCAAACATCGCCGCAAACACAGGCGTTAAGTGGGGCAACCTCGTAATGATGGAGCCGTATGACGGCTGGCATGATTACATCAAGGACCTTTTCAATCATCTCGGATTCATTGAAATCTTCCTTATTGTAGCGTCCGCTCTCTTCTGGACAGGCGTTTACATCGTAATCATCAAGAAACTCTGGCAGAACCACGCGCCTTCAATGCCCTGGGTTTGCCTTTGCATGAACTTCTCATGGGAGTTCCAGTTTGCGTTCCTTGTTCCGTATCCGGAACCCTTCACGCGCTGGGGTATCTACCTTTGGGTACTGTTCGACTTCATTATGTACGTTCTCGACCTCAAGTACGGTAAGTACGCTTTCCGTCAGCGCTGGGGCGAGCAGTACGGCAAGAAGACTTATTACTACTTCGTAAAGGTCGGTCTCTTCGTAATCATCTTCATCACAATCCTTATGATGAACCCGCAGTGGCCGAAACTTCCCGACTCTCCGATGTTCGCAGCATACATCATGAACGCAATCATGTCCATGCTCTTCATCACTCACATGTTCACAAAGGAGACAATCGAAGGTACATCAATCTACCAGGCTTGGTTCAAGTTCCTCGGTACTCTTGCACCTACAATCCTTGGTCTCATGTGGATGCCGGGTCAGTGGTTTGTATACTGCCTCGCTTTCATCTGCGCAATCTGCGACATCTTCTACATCGTTATGCTCACAGATCGCTATCACAAGTTCGGTGTTAACCCTTACACAGGTAAGGCTATCCCCGGCAAAGAGGATATCTATGCTGATACACAGGCTAAACTTGCCGAGTACAAAGTTAAGTCTGAAAACTTCAAGTGGTAATTCCTTAAATAAATCGGGCCGCAGGTTTGACCTGCGGTCCTTTTTTGTTGCGCGGAGAGCTGAAAATAATATATAATGAATATGTTATTTAACTCTTGGGAGGAATTGCAATGAATAAGTATCCTGTAGTTTTGCTTCACGGTATGTTCGGATACGGCCAGCAGGAATTGACTGAAAAGTTTCTTCCATACTACGGCCTCTGGAATGTACATATCAGGAAGATGTTTGATAAAGAGGGCGTGCATTGCGTGGCGCCGTCGCTCGGCCCCTACTCGGGAGCGTGGAACAGGGCCTGTGAGGCCTATGCGCAGCTTGTAGGCGGCAGAGTCGACTACGGTAAGGCCCACTCCGAAAAATACGGCGGAGAGCGCTATGGCCGCACATACGATGCCCTGCTTCCCGAGTGGGGTACGAAAGACGCCGACGGCAATCTGATAAAGGTCAACTTTATAGGTCACAGCTTCGGCGGAGTTACAGCCCGTCTTCTGACAC
>JAFYJR010000116.1 GCA_017538005.1 Clostridia bacterium
ACTCGATCTTTTAAACGTGATCGTAAACCTGAGTGTTCCGGAAAAAGACAATGACGACCTGATGGACAAACTCAGGGAGATGCAGGAAGAGGCAGATGCCCGTTCTATTGAGGAGAAACAGCGTCAGGCCAGGGAGATTGAAGACTCAAAGCCGCATCACATTGAACCCGGTATACCCCTTTACCTCGATACCGCTAAGATTATCTACGGTCAGAAGATCGGTAAGATGCCGAAGAAGATTTCCGATGTCCGTTATGATGACGGACGTGTCGCCGTATGGGGCGATGTGTTCGGTCTGGAAATTAAAGACACGCGTGACGGCAGAAAAAAGATAATAAACTTCGACATTAAGGACGATACCGGCGCATATCCCGTAAAAATATTCCAACCCGCATCGGAGGTCAAAGGTCTCCTTAAGAAGCTCGAGAACGGCATAACCGTAATAATCCTCGGCGATGTAATTTACGACAGCTACAAGAAGGAAAATGTGCTTGAGCCCAAGGCGATAGCCAAGGTTACAAAGATTGAGCGCACAGATGACGCGCCGCAAAAGCGCGTTGAACTTCATATGCACAGTAATATGTCTGCCATGGATGCCATGACGGATGCCGGAAAACTTGTTGAGCGAGCGGCTGAATGGGGTCACAGGGCTGTGGCCATAACCGACCACGGTGTGCTCCAGGGTTATCCGCAGGCTTTCGAGGCTGCCCAGAAAAGCGGTATAAAAGTTATCTACGGAGTCGAGGCATACCTCTTTGATGATCTTCGCGATGATTCTCCCAAGGATTGGGATGAGATAGTGGCTCATCTCAGGGACAAGGAAGACCATACATATCATCAGATAATCCTCGTAAAAAACAACGTGGGTCTGAAAAATCTCTACGAACTTGTTTCAAATGCCCATACGCAGCATTTTTTCCACAAGCCGATTACACTCAAGTCTGATCTCATAAAGCACAGAGAGGGTCTTATTCTCGGCACTGCGTGCGAACGCGGTGAACTTTATCGCGCGATAGAGGACGGTGAGTCGGGGGAACGCATAAAGGAGATAGTCGATTTTTATGACTATCTCGAAATACAGCCCCTCGGCAACAACGAGTTTAAACTCAGACCGTATTATGTCAAAGACAAGGTTACGAAAACAGAAATTCAGATGCCTCCGAGGTACGATTCCGAGGAAGCGCTTAAAGATATAAACAGACGCATTCTGGCCCTTGCGGATGCGGCGGGCAAACCGTGCGTCGCAACGGGTGATGTTCATTTCCTTGATCCCGAAGACGCTAAGTACCGTACGATAATTCAGGCGGGTCTGAATTACAGAAATCCGGAAATACAGCCGCCCATTTATTTCAAGACAACACGCGAAATGCTCGGGGAATTTGAGTATCTCGGTGAAGAGGACGCGCGCAGGGTTGTCATTGACAATCCCAACAAAATTGCGGATCTTGTCGATGTGATACGCCCCGTTCCCGCGGGAAACTTCCCGCCTTCAATACCGGGTGCCGAGGAAGAACTCCAGCGTATCTGCTGGGAGAGAACAAAACGTCTTTACGGCGATCCCGTTCCGGAATATGTCGCGCAGCGGCTTGAAAAAGAGCTTGACTCAATAATCAGACACGGTTTCGCCGTGCTCTACATAATCGCGCAGAAACTTGTAAAGGATTCTGAGGACCACGGTTACCATGTCGGCTCCCGTGGCTCGGTAGGTTCGAGTTTTGTTGCGACGGCGGCAGGCATTTCGGAGGTAAACCCGCTTGCGCCGCATTATCGTTGTCCGAAGTGCAAACATACGGAGTTCTTTTTAGACGGCGAAGTGGGATCGGGTTATGACCTGCCGCCGAAGAATTGCCCCGACTGCGGTACGCCTATGCACCGCGACGGACACAACATCCCCTTCGAGACATTTCTCGGTTTCAAAGGTGACAAGTCTCCTGATATTGACCTGAATTTCTCTGGCGAGTGGCAGGCAAATGCCCACAGATATACCATTGAACTTTTCGGTGAGGATCATGTATTTAAAGCCGGAACAATCTCAACGGTAAAAGAAAAAACCGCTTTCGGTTTTGCGAAAAATTACTTTGAGAGTATAGGAAAAGTTACGAATTCAGCCGAAATCGACATGTACATTGACGGCTGCGTAGGTGTTAAACGCACGACCGGTCAGCATGCCGGAGGTATGATAGTCGTTCCGAATGATTATGATATCTACGATTTTACCGCTGTTCAGTACCCCGCCGATGATAAGGACAAGGGTATGACGACCACCCACTTTGATTTCAACTTCCTGCATGACACGATTTTAAAACTTGATAACCTGGGACACGATGTTCCGTCGTTTTACAAGTACCTCGAGGATATGACAGGCATATCCGTAAATGAGGTCGATGTATGCGATCCGAAACTCTATGAGCTTTTCACGAGTCCGGAACCGCTCGGAATCAAGCCGGAAGATTTAGACGGATGCGAAACGGGAACGCTGGCGATACCTGAGATGGGCACGCCGTTTGTCCGCGGCATGCTTCTTGAATGTAAACCCAAAAACTTCGCGGATCTTCTTCAGATTTCGGGACTGTCACACGGAACCGATGTATGGCTCGGCAATGCTCAGGAACTTATCAAAAACGGAACCTGCACCATCTCTGAGGTAATCGGTACCCGTGACGGTATTATGCTTACCCTGATGGGATATGGACTGAGTTCTGACAGCGCTTTCAGAATAATGGAGTTTGTCCGCAAGAACAAAAAAGGAAAGCCTCTGCCGAATGAAATGGTTGAGGATATGAGAACGCATAATGTGCCCGACTGGTACATTGATTCATGTTTCAAGATAAAATACATGTTCCCGAAGGCACATGCTGCTGCCTATGTCATGGCTGCGCTGCGTCTTGCCTGGTATAAACTGTACAAGCCGCTTGAATTCTACGCGACATACTTTACCGTTCGCGGTGAAGATATCGACGCAGTCGCGCTTCTTTCATCTCCCGAAGATATTGTTGCGAGAATAGCTGTGATAAACGCAAAGCCCGACCAGAACAAAAAGGATCAGGATATGATATCCTGCCTTCAGGTCGCGCTTGAAATGAAGGCCCGCGGCGTTGAACTTCTGCCCGTTGACCTTTACAAATCAAAAGCCACGATCTATACGGTTGAAGACGGTAAAATCCGTATGGCGTTCAAGTCGGTCAAGGGACTCGGTGATTCGGCGGCAACATCGCTTGAAAACGCGAAGAATGACGGCGGCGGAGTTTATACATCAATAGAAGATATTCAGATGCGTTCCGGCATTTCCTCTGCGGTTGTGACCGCGCTTCGTGAACTCGGAGCCCTTGAGGGAATACCCGAAAGCAGTCAGATAAGTTTATTCGGTTAAAGGAGAGATAATTATGATCGGACTCGGAAAGTGGAAAATGGATGTATCAATTCCGTTTCTGAAAGCGGACCCGATACTCACAATCGGTGAAAAGAACGGAAAGTACGAGTTTACCGTTGATGCGCAGGGATTCGGCATAACACCGTCATTGAATCTCACGGATGTCCGTGAGGAGAACGGAAACACCCTGAGAATCAAAGCTCAGATTCCCATGCTCAATGTAGGCGAGGCTTCCGGTGTGCTGACTTTTGAAGGCACATTCTGCAGAGGCGAACTTGAAGTGCCCATGATGGGCAAAATTGCCGTAAAAGGTGAAAGAGTAGGTTGATATGGCAGCATTTGATGTTTTCAAAGCCTTCCTTGACGAGAATTATCCCCGTCTTGACGCTAAAATAGACATCTTCAATAAGGCATTGCTCGCTGAAGCTCCCGAAGGTCTTATGAGGTCGATGTCGTATTTCACACAATTAAACTCAGGCGGTAAGATGCTCAGAGGCGTTCTTGCCGATATGGGATATTACATCATGCACGGTGAAAATGATATCGACTATGCAGACACGCTTGCTTTGTCGCTTGAGATTTTCCAGTCGTCAATTCTGATTCATGATGATCTTCTCGACCACGGTAATACCCGCCGCGGCAAAGAGACGGCGCATACCCGTATTTTTAAGGAGTTTAACATCTCCAACGCGACAATTCTGGAAGAGAGTCCTGATATCATGAAGGACTTTGTTTCAGGTATTTCCGTCGCGCTTGGATATGTCGGTCTTTACACCGCTTATGAGAAACTGCTCTCAGCCTATGACAATAATCCGAATATCTTAAGACTGCTCCGTCAGTACAACGATATGGTAATAAAGACCGTTGAAGGCGGAATTATGGATGTTGTCGTTCCGTTTTCCGAGCGCTATAAAGATCAGATTCCCGTACAGAGTCCGATTCCGTCGGATCCTTTTGTCGTAATAGAAAATCTCGCGACACTCAAAACGGCGTATTATACGACAATGGGACCTCTGGTCCTCGGTATGATTCTTGCGGGCGCCACTGATGAACAGGTCGGCTATGTCTCCGATGTTATGATTGACGCGGGTCTCGCTTTCCAGATTCAGGATGACCTGCTCGGTATTTATGCCGACTGGGATGATCTCGGAAAAGACGTAGGCGCCGATGTTGCGGAATACAAGCAGACATTCCTTTATGCCTATGTTAAGGCAAATGATGAGGAAGCACTCACAGAACTCAACAAATACTACGGCAACGCTTCAATAGACATTGACGGCGTAAAGGCCGTTCAGGAGATATTCAACAGAACCGGCGCCTACAAATTCGCGCACGACAAGATGGAGTTCCATTACTCGCGCGCGAAGGAGAGACTTTCCAAGATTGATTTCCTTGACGAAGAGGGAAAAGATCTGATTCTCGGCTTTATCGAGTATCTTGAACAGCGCAAAAAGTAACTGAAATTTTGTCTTGTATGAGACCTGCTTTAATAGTATAATATTGCCAAATTGTCTACGGCGCGTATGCGCTATCGGAGGGTAATATTATGCTTGGCAAGTTTGTCAGGGTAAAGGTAACGACTCCGATCGGTTCTGCAGACTCAAACGGACTTGTTTACAAACTGAATTACGGAGATATCGATCTTGTTACCTCAAGCGGACGCAGGAAACTTCACGCGTTCGTCCTCGGCATTGACCACCCCGTGACCACATTTGACGGAAGAGTCAATGCAACCTGTGAAAAAAACGGGGAAACCTATTATCTCGTGGCTCCGAAGAGCAGGAGATACATTGTACACGACATATCGGAGGCCCTTGCCTTCTTTGAACCGGAGAACATAACCTGTCTCTATGAGCGTTCCTGCGGTGCCATTGTTTACAGAAAGATAAAGGATGAGTACCGTTATCTTGTCATAAAGAACAAGCGCAGCGTCCACTGGAGTTTCCCGAAAGGACATGTGGAACAGGGTGAGACGGACGAGGACACGGCACTTCGCGAAGTTCTTGAGGAGTCCGGTCTTCATATTGAGATCATTCCGGGTTTCAAAACCACTTCCGAGTATCAGATACAGGGAAGGGTTGAAAAGACTGTAAATATTTATGTCGCAAGGACTGATGATACAAACACCATCATCCAGGAGAGTGAGATTGAGGATTATTCCTGGCTCACCTACGAGGCCGCGCTCAAGCGTCTTCGCTTTGACAACGATAAAAAAATACTCACAGAGGCGCGCGACTTCCTTATAGCGCAGGGCTTGGTTGAGTAAAAGGAGAAATTTATGGCAGAGACCATTGTACAAAAAATCCTTGAGGTTTTCGGAACCGAAGGCAGCGCCTTGCGGGACTATATCATGGTCTTTGTCATTTCTTTGTTCCCGATACTGGAACTCCGCGGAGGCCTTATTGCCGCTTACGCGATGCACCTTCCGCTGATTCCTTCATTTATTGTCTGCTATATAGGCAATATGATTCCGATTCCGTTTCTTCTGAAATTTGTTAAACGCTTTTTAAACTGGCTCGGCAAGTTTAAGATTTTCAAAGGCTTTGTAAACTGGATTTCAAACCGCGGCCAGAGAAAAGCAGACGAGATGAAAGCGAAGCAGTCGAAATGGGAAGAGTGGGGACTTATGGCATTCGTAGCCATACCGCTTCCCGGTACCGGCGGTTGGACAGGCTCACTCGTCGCGGCGCTTCTCAACATCGACAACAAAAAGGCCTTCAAGGTCATCGCCGTAGGCGTTGCCGTTGCAGGCATTATCGTTTCAGCTCTCACATACGGACTGTTTGACGGTATAAAGAATCTTTTCTGAATATAAACGATAAAAGCCCATCGCATAAAGCGATGGGCTCTTTTTGTTGTCGTCAGTCGAGCGACGCGTTTCTCTTGAACATGTCGTCCATGTAGTCAAAGAATTGCTGATGAGGGATGTGCGCGCCGTTCCAGGAGAGGTGGCACTGATGGGCCGTCGGCATATTGTACCAGATGCCCGGTTTGAGCTCTTTGCCTTTTTCAAACTCCTCCTGAGGAGCATTGAAAGGCGCGCGCTGTCCGATGACATTTACGAAACCGTCATTCGGGAACCATTCTTTCTTGTCGGCGTGATCCGGATAAACCGCTGCCATTTCAGAAGACCAGGCTTTGCCGGTAAACCAGCCTGCGCCCCACGGTACGAAGTTCATGTCTTTCCAGATGGGAACATGAACGCCTTTCCTGTTGGGCTTTGAGGCCTCGCCTACATAGGCAAAGTAGTAGGTGTTCGGGTTGGGCTTGCGGTTTGCGTTTGCCTCTTTCATAAATTCAAGAGTCATTTCCCAGCCGACATTGTCCTCTTTGCACTTCGCGTAGGCTTCGGCGCCCGCGAGATACTCGGACTTCTTGCCGAAGTGGTTTATGCCGGGCATGTGGGCGGGATCACCTGAAATGCCCCACTGATCGAGACGCTGGTCCCAGAAACGCATGACGAAACCATTGCGTCCGATAATACCTACGCCTTTGCAGACCGCGCCCATGACTTTTCTGTATCCGTCGCCTTCCATGAGCTTGGAGGCGAGGGTCGTGCCGTTGTTTACGCCCGCGAGCGTTGTGACGGTATGAAGAAGGTCACCCTGTCCGCCCTTGAAGAGAGGAGAGAGTTCAGCTTCGGGCGTTACGGCACGCTCTTCCTCCGAGCCGTTCATAAGCATATCGGAGAAGGCGATGACGAATGATCCGCCGAGGCTGTGACCTATGATGTTGATTTTTTCGTGATTTCCGGGTTTACCCCAGTCTTTCAGTACGCCGGGATATGTGCGGCCGTAGCGGGCATGACCGAATTTCTTCGAATGTGCCTCGCCGTAGTCGACGGTGCCGCCCATGAGGTATGCCCAGAGGAGGCAGCAGCGGTCCCATGCGGAGTTCCAGGGGCCGAGCGGAGGGTTGTAAATCTCATAACCCTGCTTGCGAAGGTACGGAAGAACCTTGTTTTTCTGATTCCACGGGAATTTGAAACCCCAGTAGTAGAGGAGATAGTCGTGAATCCAGTCTCCCTGACCGAAGCCCATAAAACCGTGGAGTATGACGGTGGGATACTTGTTTGCCATGGTAAAAACTCCTTGTTTTAAGAAAATGTGTATTGCACTTATTCATTATAGTATTACATCTGAAAAAAGTAAATTGCTTGACTATATAATAGTAAAATGCTAAAATTTTTTGGATATTTGTATATTATTTAAGGAGTGAGCGACTTGAACGAACGCGGTAAGCTTGAGTTTAAGGAAAACGCTGACATCGAGAATAATGAAGAACTGAAGGAACTCAGGGAGCATTGGAAGTCTTTCGCGGGCACAGAGGAAAGCGAAAGGGAAAAGTATCTCCGTGAGCTTGAAATACAGTTCAGTATGAATTCTTTTGTGGCCGGTGAAGGTACCGACGCCGCAAAGGGCAGGATGGCGTCGTACGCAGCTGACAGGAAATCAAATCAGCCGGCACGAAAAAATAACAGAATCAACAGGAAAAACTAGCCAATCACTGCCGAGAAAACCCCGGCAGTTTAATTTTACAAAAGGAGGAATTACCATGGCAGAAAAAGGTAAATACTACATTACCACCGCCATAGCTTACACATCACGTAAGCCGCACATAGGAAATACCTATGAAATCGTCTTGACCGACGCGCTCGCGAGGTACAAGCGAATGCAGGGCTACGATGTATTCTTCCTCACAGGAACAGACGAGCACGGTCAGAAGATCGAGGGATATGCGAAGGCGGCAGGCGTCTCCCCGAAGGAGTACGTCGACAAAGTCGCGGGCGAAATCCGCGAGATCTGCGACCTTCTGAATACAACATACGATAAGTTTATCCGTACGACTGACGACTATCACGAGAAAGCCGTACAGAAGATTTTCAAGAAGCTCTATGACCAGGGTGATATCTACAAGGGTGAGTATGAGGGTCTTTACTGTACGCCGTGCGAGTCATTCTGGACTGAGTCACAGCTCGTTGACGGCAAATGCCCCGACTGCGGTCGTGAGGTAAAACCGGCCAAGGAAGAGGCATATTTCCTTAAACTTTCAAAGTATCAGAAGCAGCTTGAGGAATACATCGAGAGCAATGAAAACTTCATATACCCCGAGCCCCGTAAAAAGGAGATGCTCAACAACTTCATAAAGCCCGGCCTTCAGGATCTCTGTGTCTCGAGGACGAGCTTCAAGTGGGGTATACCCGTAACGTTTGATGACAAGCATGTTATCTACGTCTGGATTGATGCTCTTTCAAACTACATTACCGCCATCGGATATGATCCCGATGGTTCATCAGACCAGTATAAGAAACTCTGGCCGGCTGATGTTCATATCATCGGCAAGGACATAGTCCGTTTCCACACAATTTACTGGCCCATTATGCTTATGGCTCTCGGCGAGCCGCTCCCGAAGCAGGTCTTCGGTCATCCCTGGCTTCTCTTCGGAGAGGACAAGATGAGCAAATCAAAGGGCAACATCATTTACGCTGACGATCTCGTTGAGCTCTTCGGCGTTGACGCCGTCCGCTACTATCTTCTCTCTGAGATGCCTCACGCGAACGACGGCTCCATCACCTATGAGACAATGATTGAGCGATACAACTCTGACCTCGCGAACACCATAGGCAATCTCATAAACCGCACAATCTCGATGACCAACCAGTACTTCGGCGGTGTTATCCAGGCTCCGACTGCAAAGGATCCGCTTGACGATGACCTCGCGAAGACATGTGTTGACGCAGTCGCGAAGGTAGAGGAACTCATTTCTGTATACCGTATAGCCGATGCCCTTGAGGTGATTCTCGGCATAGCGAAGCGCGCGAACAAGTACATTGACGAGACGACACCCTGGGTTCTCGCAAAAGACGAAGCTCAGAAAGAGCGTCTCGGTACGGTTCTTTATAATCTTCTTGAAGCAATCCGCTTCCTGGCAATTCTCTTAAAGCCGTTCACTCCTGACACGTCTTACAAGATTTTTGCCCAGACCAACATGAACGCGAACGACTATGATTCGCTTGCAAGCTTCGGCGCTCTTGAAGCCGGCATCAAAGTCGGCGAGGCAACACCGCTCTTCGCGCGTGTTGACAAGGACAAGATGCAGGCGACGATAATCGAGCGCCAGGAGAAGGCGGCCGAAGCCGAAAAGGCAAACAATGCAAAGGCCGGTATAGAAGGCGTGGCGCAGATAGGTATCGAGGACTTTGCAAAGGTTGAACTTAAAGTTGCCGAGATAAAGGCCTGCGAGCCCGTACCGAAGGCAGACAAACTCTTAAAGCTCACGCTTGACGACGGCGAGGGTGAGCGTACGGTTGCCTCGGGCATAGCGCAGTGGTACAAACCCGAGGACCTCATAGGTCACAAGATTGTACTCGTAGCGAACCTGAAGCCCGCAGTACTTCGCGGCGTTGAGAGTCAGGGTATGATAATCGCCGCTGACACGAAAGACGGCGCGGCAAAGGTACTCTTTGTTGATGACTTCGAAACAGGAGCAAAGTTCAGATAATGAATAACATCTTCGACACTCATGCACACTATGATGACGAAGCCTTTAGTGAAGACCGAGAAGAGCTTCTCGGTCTTCTTCAGACTAAAGGCGTTGCCGGTGTTTTGTCCTGCGGCATAAATCTCGTATCGTCATACGAAAACTTAAAACTCGCAAAGCAGTATGACTACATATACTGTGCCATCGGTATTCATCCGGAGAACATAGCAGATGAGCGCAAGGGTGATCTTGACCTGATAAAGGAACTTCTGAAAACCGAGCCCAAGGCAGTAGCCGTGGGTGAGATAGGTCTCGACTACTATTGGGAGGAAAATGCTCCCCGTGATGTGCAGATTGACCTTTTCAGAAGGCAGATAGAAATTGCAAAGGAACTTGATCTTCCCGTCATAGTTCACGATCGTGACGCTCACGAGGACACTTTCAACATCCTGAAAGAAATGAGACCAAAAGGCGTTCTTCACTGCTATTCAGGCGAGAAGGAACAGGCCCTCCAGTATACCAAAATGGGCTTTTACATCGGCATGGGCGGCGTAGTTACCTTTAAAAACGCCAGGAAGGCCGTGGAAGTGGTCGAATCCATCCCGCTCGACAAACTTCTCCTCGAGACCGATTGCCCGTATCTCGCGCCCGTACCGCATCGTGGCGAGCGAAACGATTCAAGCCTGATATATCTCGTCGCAGAGAAAATCGGCGAAATCAGAGGCATGGATCCTCAGGAAGTACTCGATATAACAGCAGAAAACGCAAAAGCATTCTTAAATGTAAAGTAGGAACGGAATGAACATAGGCAACGTACAAATTGAAGGCAAAGCTCTGCTGGCTCCCATGGCCGGCGTGGCCGACCGTGCCTTCCGCGAGCTTTGCGTAAGCTACGGTGCCGCAGGCGTGACATCTGAAATGGTCAGCGCCAAAGGTTTCACCATGGGCGACAGGAAGAGCAAGTCTCTTCTGATGCTCTCCGAAAAAGAGAGACCCGCCGCCGTGCAGATCTTCGGGGACAGCCCCGAGATACTTGCGAAAGCGGCAAAGGATGCACTCATATTCGAGCCTTACTGGATTGACATAAACATGGGCTGCCCTGCACCGAAGATTGCCGGCAACGGCGGAGGCGCGAGTCTGATGAAGAATCCTCAGCTTGCCCAGAATATAGCGGGAGCGGTTGTAAAAGCCCTTGAAGACACAGACATACCCACAACAGTAAAATTCCGCACAGGCTGGGACGCAGAACATATAAACTGTGTTGAATTCGCAAAGCGTATGGAAGATGTCGGCGTTGCTGCCGTCACAGTACACGGCCGTACCAAGGAGCAGATGTATGCTCCGGGCATAAACTATGACGCCATTGCCGAGATAAAAAGAACAGTAAAGATTCCCGTAATCGGCAACGGCGACATAACGGACGGCCCCACTGCCTCCGTCATGCTCGAGCGCACCGGCTGTGACGCCGTCGCTGTCGGACGCGGCGCCCAGGGCCGTCCCTGGGTCTTCCACCAGATAAACGCATACCTCTCACCTGAACTGAGAATCATTCCCGAGCCTCCCATGTCAGAGATAATGCGCGTCATGATAAACCACGTACAGAAAATCTGTGAATACAAAGGCGAGAGCATAGGTATAAAAGAAGCCAGAAAGCACGCCGCCTGGTACATAAAAGGTTTCAAAGGCGCCGCACAGTACCGCGCCGACATAGGCAAACTCAGTTCCCTCGACGAACTCACTGAGCTCGCTTGCAGGATACTCCAATCCCACGAAGCGTAGGTTTTATGAATGATTTCAGCCCCGGGTTAACCCGGGGCTGATTTTATCGAGTTATCAGATAATTTATCAATCAAGATAGCCTTCTCTGGCTTTGACACCAAAACGCTCTTCAAGTTCGTGCATCATAGAGTCTGTTATGGTGTTGATGCGGGGGAGATGAGCAATTTTCATATATATTTCTGCTGCCTTTTCGGCAGTCTCTATGAGACCGAAGGTTTCGTCGAGATCACGTCCCGCTCCGTAAATGCCGTGGAGAGACCAGACAACAAGGCGGGCGGTTTTCATCTTTTCCGCAGTGGCTTCGCCTATCTCGTTTGTGCCGCAAAGCATCCACGGAAGTACGTTTACACCGTCGGGGAAGACAACTATACATTCGGTACACATCTGCCATAGCGTTCTCGTAAACTCTCTCTCGTCAAGCATGTGTACAAAAGTCATTGCAAGAAGATTTGCCGGGTGACAGTGCATAACAACTCTGTTCTCGGAATCAACTTTGAGACGTGCGACATGGCTCATCATATGAGCGGGAAACTCGCTTGTGAAACGACCGCCGTCCTTGTATCCCCAAAGAAGCTCGGCAGTCTCGCCGCCGTCTTTGAGTCTGACAATACCGAGGTTGTTTTCCGGATCATACTGAGCATTCTTGAAGTACTTTCCCGTACCTGTAACAAGGAAGTATTTACCGTCAAGTTCAGGAGCCGAAAAACCGGTCGGAATTGTGCGCAAAACGGTGTTTGTGTCAAGGTATGCAGATACATCGCCCTCATCAAGCAAAACGCTTATATTACCTCCGTTTCTCTCATCCCAGCCGTGGTTGTACATGTTGGTTGTCGTTCTTATCATATCGATAAGAAACGGCGCAGTCATTATATCTTTCATACTCTTGCCTCCAAAACTGACTTCTCGTATTCCTCAACTTCTGCAAACCATTCGCCGTCAAGAGGACGGTCGCAGCGGGCACAGTACTCGTTCCATACATCGCCGAAAGGAAGCGTCTTGAGCTCTTCCTGAACTACCATCAGCTTTGTAAGATTATTTTCATCCTGAAGCTTCTTGAGCTCGTCAGTCGGCTGAAGCAGGGCAAAGAGGAGAGATTTCTGAAGGTTGCGGTAACCGGTAACCCATGCTGAAATGCGGTTAATTGATGCATCGAAGTAGTCAA
>JAFYJR010000117.1 GCA_017538005.1 Clostridia bacterium
GGAGGACGATACGACAACCTCATGGAAAAACTCGGCAAAAAGGCCGGCGCCATAGGCTTTGCGGTATATACCGACAGACTTGAAAGGCCCGAGGAAATCAATGATACCTCTGATGACTCATGGATCAATATCGCGCTTCCGAAAGGCAGACTCGGAGAATCCGCTTACGCAATATTTGAGAAGGCCGGTTATGACTGCCCGTCAATAAAAGAGGACAACAGGAAGCTTACTTTTGAAAATCCCGAAAAGCGAGTTCGTTACTTCTGGGTAAAACCTTCCGATGTAGCGATTTATGTTGAACGCGGCGCCGCCGATATAGGCGTTGCCGGCAAGGATATACTTCTTGAGAATGAGCCGGATGTCTACGAACTCAAAGACCTCGGAATAGGCAAATGCCGTATGGCGGTCGCCGGTTTCAAAGGCTTTAAGGATGACAGGACAAAGACCCTGCGGGTGGCGACAAAGTTCCCGAATATAACGAAAGAATATTATTCGAAAATCAGCAGGGAAATAGACATAATCAAACTCAACGGTTCAATAGAACTTGCCCCTATACTCGGACTTTCCGATGTCATAGTCGATATTGTTGAGACCGGAAAGACACTTCGCGAGAACGATCTCGAACCCCTTCAGGACATTGTTCCGATAAGCGCGAGACTCATCTCAAACAAGGCGAGTTTCAAGTTCAAGAATGCTGAAATAACGGAACTTTTAAGGTGTTTAAACGATGATTAAAATTTTTGAGTACGGCGCTGTTTCAAACAGTGAGATATTTGCCAGGGGCACGGCGTCAAAGGATGTTTCCGCGCCGGTGGCGGCGATTATAGCGGATGTCCGCGAACGCGGAGATACGGCCGTTCTGGAATACTGCGAGCAGTTTGACGGTGTTAAGCTGTCAGCTCTTGAGGTAACTGATTCTGAACTTGAAGAGGCCGTATCACTCGTCGAAGACGAGTTCATCCGCATAATGAAACTCGCAGCGGAAAATATCCGCGAGTTTCACAGCCGCCAGGTGCGCGAGGGCTTCTCGTTTGAGAAGAAAAACGGCGTGGTGCTCGGACAGAAAGTGATACCGCTTGAGAAAGTCGGTATCTATGTCCCGGGCGGCACGGCAGCTTATCCGTCATCCGTTTTAATGAACTGCATACCGGCAAAGCTCGCCGGCTGCAAAGAGGTTGTCATGGCGACGCCTCCGGGAAAAGACGGTAAAATCAATCCGAACATACTCGCTGCGGCGAAGATTGCCGGTGTGGACAGAATCTTCAAGATGGGCGGTGCCCAGGCCGTCGCCGCTTTGGCTTACGGCACGGAGTCCGTTCCTAAAGTCGACAAGATTACAGGTCCCGGAAACGCTTTTGTCGCAGAGGCGAAAAAGCAGGTGTTCGGCACTGTCGCAATTGACATGATAGCCGGTCCGAGTGAGATACTTGTTGTGGCTGACGGCAAATGTGACGCGCGCGTTGTCGCGGCTGACATGCTCAGCCAGGCAGAACACGACAAAATGGCAAGCGCTGTGCTGGTCACCGACAGTATGGACCTCGCGCTTGCCGTACAGGCGGAACTTGAGCGTCAGATACCGCTGCTTCCGCGCGCTGAAATTGCCGGTATATCAATAAAAAACAACGGCAAAATCATTGTCGCCAAAGACCTTGAAAATGCCGTGGATATAGCAAATGAGATAGCTCCCGAGCATCTTGAACTCTGTGTCGACGAGCCGTTTTTATGGCTTGAGAAGATAAAGAATGCCGGTTCCGTTTTCCTCGGACGAAATTGTCCGGAGCCGCTCGGCGACTACCTCGCGGGACCGAACCATGTTCTCCCGACAGGAGGAACCGCCAGGTTCTCAAGCCCGCTTTCGGTTGACGACTTCGTGAAGAAAATGCAGTTTTCGTATTACACAGATGAGGCTCTCTCTGAGGTTTCGAAGGATATAGCGTACTTTGCTGACAAAGAAGGACTTCACGCTCACGCAAAAAGCGCGACAGTAAGATTTGAGGATAAATGATGAGTAAATTCTTTCTGGAAAAATACAACACGCTTGATGCTTATGTTCCGGGCGAACAGCCGCAGGACAGAAAGTATCTTAAACTGAATACGAACGAGTCTCCGTATCCGCCGTCACTCCGTGTCCTGGACGCGGCGTTTCAGGAGGCTTCGAGACTGAATCTCTACTCGGATCCCGAGTGCAAAGCCCTGACGGCGGCCCTCGCGTCCGCGTTTGATGTGGCTCCCGAAAATGTCCTGGTCACCAACGGCTCCGATGAGGCGCTCAATTTCGCCTTTATGGCTTTCTGCGACTCGATTGTTTTTCCGTCGGTCACATACGGCTTCTATCCCGTCATAGCGAATTTAAACGGTATTTCGTACAGGGAAATTCCCGTGACACCGGACTTTCGGATAAATGTCGACGACTACATTGCCGTAAATGATGATATTGTTATCGCGAATCCGAATGCTCCGACGGGAATCTGTCTTTCTGTTGCGGATATCGAAAAGATTGTCGCTTCAAATCCCGATAACATAGTGATTATCGATGAGGCGTATGTGGACTTCGGCGCGGAGAGTTGTGTGCCGCTGACTGCAAATTATAATAATCTGATTGTGACGCAGACATTCTCAAAATCCCGCTCACTTGCAGGCGCAAGACTCGGCTTTGCGATTGCCTCATCAGAACTCATTGCGGATATGAGGACAATAAAGGACTCGATGAATCCGTACAATGTAAACCGCATGACAATGGCTGCCGGCATGGCTGCTCTTGCGGACAACGAGTACTATGTTTCAAACTGCAGGGAGATAGAGGAGACAAGAGCATATACAGTCTATGACCTTGAAGACCTTGGCTTCTCGATACTTCCTTCAAAGGCAAACTTTGTATTTGCTAAAAATCCCAACATATCGGGCAAAGATCTTTATCTGAAACTTAAAGAGAAAGGTGTGCTGGTAAGGCATTTCGACAAACCGGAGCTTACGGATTTCGTCCGGATAACAATAGGTACGCGCGCGCAGATGGAAACCCTTATTGAAAAGATTAAAGAGGTGCTCTCATGAGAAGTTATGAACTGAAAAGAAAGACTGCCGAGACTGGTATCGAGCTTTCGCTCTGTCTCGACGGCACAGGAAAAATCAGTATCGATACCGGCATCGGTTTTATGGATCACATGCTGACCCTCTTTGCGAAGCACGGCGGTTTTGACCTCACACTCAGGTGTGTCGGAGACACGAATGTTGATTTTCATCACTCGGTTGAGGATATCGGAATCGCACTCGGTACGGCATTTTCCGAGGCTCTGGGCGACAAGAAGGGTATCTGCAGATACGGCAGCGTAATACTTCCGATGGATGAGGCGCTCATACTCTGCGCCGTTGATATTTCCGGTCGTGACCTCTTAAATTACCGTGTGGATGTGCCGACAGAGAAGGTCGGTGACTTTGACACGGAACTCGTGAAAGAGTTCTTCCTGGGCTTTGTCAGGAATTCAAAGATAACGCTTCACATTCTTGAACTTGAAGGCGAGAACAGCCACCACATTCTGGAATGCACATTCAAGGCAGTTGCCAGAACACTTCGCAAGGCAGTGGCAATAGACGAGAACTTCAAGGATGAAATACCTTCCACAAAGGGAGTTTTGTAAATGATTGCAATCGCTGATTACGGCGTGGGAAATCTCTTCTCACTGCGCAGCTCGTTTGAGTTTATCGGCGCGGATGTTGCAGTGACGGGTTCCGCTGATGAGCTGCGTGACGCCGACAAAATAGTGCTGCCCGGCGTAGGGGCGTTTCGCGATGCCGCCGCTCTGCTTAAAGAGAGCGGCCTCGGTGAAGTAATCTGCGCCGAAGCCGAAAAGGGAAAGCCTTTACTCGGTATCTGCCTCGGTATGCAGCTTCTGTTTGACAAAAGCTTTGAGTACGGCGAGTATGAGGGTCTCGGTCTTATTCCCGGCAATGTAAAACCCATTGCCGATGATTTGCCCGTACCTCTCAAAATACCGCAGATCGGCTGGAACGCACTGACTTTTCCGGGAGAAAAAAGCCCTCTGTTTAAGTATATAAACGAGGGTGACTGCGTATACTTCGTTCACTCGTATTACGCGACCGATTGCGCAAAGTCAACCATTGCGACAACGGAGTACGGTATACCGATAACCGCGGCGGTAGCTGAGGATAATGTCTTCGGCTGTCAGTTCCATCCGGAAAAAAGCGGAACAGTCGGACTGAATATTTTAAAAGCTTTCTGCGAGATATGAGGAGGCAGTTATGATTACCAAGAGAATAATTCCCTGCCTCGATGTTAAGGACGGACGAGTCGTAAAAGGCGTTAACTTCAAAGGCCTTGCCGATGTGTCGTCGCCTGTGGCGCTCGCTGAGTACTATTCGAACTGCGGCGCGGATGAACTTGTATTTTATGACATAACCGCCTCAGCTGAGGGCAGAACAATTTTTACGGACATTCTCCGTGAGACCGCGTCAAAAGTATTTATACCTCTGACCGTCGGCGGCGGAATAAATACTGTCGAAGATTTCGACAGGGTTTTAAAATGCGGCGCCGACAAGGTCAGCGTAAACTCGGGTGCCATAAGAAATCCCGACCTGGTCAGGGAGGCCGCGCAGCGATACGGCGACCAGTGTGTCGTGCTCTCGGCCGACATAAAGAGAGTTGACGGTGAGTTTCGCGTATTCGCCAAAGGCGGCCGCGAGGACACCGGGATGGAGGCCATCAGCTGGATAAAGCGCTGCGTGGCAAACGGCGCCGGCGAGGTTGTCGTCAACAGTATCGACACTGACGGCGTAAAGAAAGGCTTTGACATCGAGATGCTCAAAGCCGTATGCGAAGCCGTAGGTGTCCCGGTCATCGCCTCCGGCGGCGCCGGCTCCGCGGAGGATTTCATTACATTGTTTAAGGAAATTCCTGATATTGACGCAGGCCTTGCGGCCTCAATCTTTCACTTCGGTGAAGTTGAAATTGCCGACCTGAAAAAACTCATGAGAGATAACGACATCAATGTCAGATTGTGAGGACAGTATGATTAGTATTGATGAACTGAAATTTGACGAGAAGGGTCTCATACCCGCGATAATTGTTGATGCGACAAACAAAAAAGTGCTCACCCTGGCGTATATGAACAGGGAGAGCCTCGAGATAAGCATAAAAGAGGGGAAGACCTGTTTCTGGAGCCGCTCGAGAAATGAACTCTGGAGAAAAGGCGAGACGTCAGGTAACTTCCAGCATATTGTAAATATCACAGCTGACTGTGATAAGGATGCCCTTGTTGTTGAAGTGAACAAGGACGGTCCCGCCTGTCACATGGGCACCGAATCGTGCTTTAACGACACTGTTTTCGGCGATCCTTCGTTTTCATATGAAGGTCTTATGAAACTCATCGAAGGCCGCAAGACAGACAAAAAAGAGGGCTCCTACACCACATACCTTTTCGAAAAGGGAATCGATAAGATTCTCAAAAAGGTGGGCGAGGAGTCCACTGAAGTCATTGTTGCCGCGAAGGCGGGAGACAAGGCCGAAACCGTTTACGAGATAGCGGATCTCGCTTATCACGTAATGGTCCTCATGACAGAGATGGGTATCTCACTTGATGAGGTGACGGCCGAGCTCGCTTCGCGCCATGTGATTGACAAAAAAGTCAAGCAGGAGAAGATGGTTTAATACATACCGCCCTGCGCCATTGCTGCCTGTGCTGCGGCTGCAGCGGCTGCATCAGCGGCGGGGTCGGGGAGTTCCGCAACGAGGGACTCTGTTGTAAGAACCATCGCCGCGACTGAGGCCGCGTTCTGGAGAGCGGAGCGTGTAACCTTTGTCGGGTCAAGGATACCTGCCTTGAACATGTCGACATATTCTTCCTTCGCAAAGTCGAAACCGTAACCGAGTTTCTTTGATTTTGCAATAGTATCGATAATTACGGAGCCCTCAAGACCGGCGTTTGCCGCGATCTGACGGATGGGCTCTTCAATACCCTTGATAACGATTTTGATGCCGGTCTTGATATCGGCATCTTCTTCTTTTTCAAGGAGAGCTTTGACATCGGGGATAGCGTTGATGAGGGCTACGCCGCCGCCTGCGACCGTGCCTTCCTCAACAGCTGCCTTTGTGGCTGCGAGAGCATCTTCGATGCGGAGTTTTTTCTCCTTCATCTCTGTCTCTGTGGCCGCGCCTACGTGGATAACCGCAACGCCGCCGGAGAGTTTCGCAAGACGCTCCTGGAGCTTCTCGCGGTCATAGTCTGATGTCGTGAGTTCAATCTGCTTCTTTATCTGAGCGATGCGGTCCTTGATGCCCTTGCTGTCGCCGGCGCCGTTTACTATGGTTGTGTAATCCTTGGAGATTTCAACCTTTGCTGCGCGGCCGAGCTGCTCAACAGTGGTGTCCGCAAACTCAAGACCGAGGTCTGATGTGATGACTGTACCGCCAGTAAGGATGGCGATATCCTGAAGCATCTCCTTGCGTCTGTCGCCGAAGCCCGGGGCCTTGACCGCCACGCAGGTGAATGTGCCTCTGAGTTTGTTGAGGAGGAGAGTGGCGAGTGCTTCGCCCTCGATATCCTCAGCGATTATAACGAGTTTCTTGCCCGCCTTGAGAACCTGCTCAAGAAGGGGAAGAATCTCCTGGATGTTCGTAATCTTCTTGTCTGTGATGAGGATGTAAGCGTCTTCTATTTCGGCTATCATCTTCTCGGTATCGGTTACCATGTAAGGGGAGATGTAGCCGCGGTCAAACTGCATACCTTCAACAACATCGCAGGTCGTGTCGGCTGTCTTTGCCTCTTCAACGGTTATAACGCCGTCAGCTGTAACCTTGTCCATTGCCTCAGCAATGAGGTTGCCGATGAACTCGTCGCCTGATGAAACAGTGGCGACACGGGCAATATCAGCGGAGTTCTTGACGGGCTTTGAGTTTTTCTTTACTGCCTCGACGGTTGCGTCAACCGCGAGCTGAATGCCCTTCTTTACAACCATCGGATTCGCGCCGGCAGCAACATTTTTCATGCCTTCGCGTACCAGTGCCTGGGCGAGGAGAGTCGCGGTTGTTGTGCCGTCGCCGGCTACATCGTTAGTCTTGACCGAAACTTCCTTTACGAGCTGGGCACCCATGTTCTCAAACGCGTCCTCAAGCTCAATCTCTTTAGCTATGGTCACGCCGTCGTTTGTGATGAGCGGACCGCCGTACTTCTTGTCGAGTACGACATTGCGGCCCTTGGGGCCGAGTGTGATTTTGACTGTGTCGGAGAGCTTGTCGATACCGGTCTGAAGGGCCTTGCGAGCTTCCTCACCGTAAATGATCTGTTTAGCCATTATCTGTTATCTCCTTTGAGTTATTCTACTATCGCGAGAATGTCGGACTGTCTGATTATCGTGTAATCGACGTCGTCGATTTTTATCTCTGTGCCCGCGTACTTTGCGACAACGACCTTCTGGCCTTTCTTTACGAACATGGCGACTTCGGTGCCGTCAACAATTCCGCCGGGGCCCACTTCAACTACCTCGCAGATCTGAGGTTTTTCCTGTGAGCCGGAGGAGAGGATAAGACCGCTCTTCGTCGTTTCTTCGGCTTCGATTGCCTTGATTACAACCTTGTCCAATACGGGTTTGAGTTTCATGTATATTACCTCCGTTTCGAAGTTATGAATTAAATTGCTATATTATTATACAAAAGTTTTGAAAAAAATCCATATTTAAACTATAATATTTGTGACATTAATTCCAAAGAGGAAGCCTGTAATGCAGAAAGTACGCGAATTCCTTACTTCGGATTTGTTCAATATCATAATGTTTGTGCTGGCTGCCGTGATTATCTGTATCGACCAGATGCTCGGCACGCCGGTTTATTACGGTTTGTCCGTTCTGTTCGGTTTCCTGACCTTTGCCGTTTTAATGCTGACGGACGATTTTATATCAGTTTTGTGTCCGGGACTTCTGCTGATGTCTTTTGTCATACAGTACAAGAATTCCTACGACGCCTATATGCATTACATGTGGGGAGCGCCGATACTCGGTTTCGCCTTCCTCTTCCATATCTTTATCAGCCGGAAGAAATTTGAGTTTAAGAAGCCGAAGGATCTGAAACTGTTCTGGCCCTATGTCGCCGCGTCAGTTGCAATGATTCTCGGCGGCGTCGGAATTATGACGTCCGCGGAGTATTTCGCGAAGATAAACATAGTAAACGCGATTCTTTTGGGACCGTTCGCGCTGCTTCTTTATGTCGTATTATCGGGCGTTACGGGTCCCGGCAAAAACTATACCGAGCACATGGACGAGCGTATCTCGAAGGTGTTCATAACGGTCGCGGTTTTCCTTATCTTCGCGGTGTTTGAGTACTACGCGGAACACTGGTCAAAGTTTGTTTCGGATCCGAATATACTGCAGTTTCAGTGGCGAAATAACGCCTGTACTTTGCTGATGATTGCCATGCCGTTCTCATTCTATATGGCGAAGAAAAAGCATTTCGCGTATATCTTTGTCGCGATAATGAGCTGTGTCGCGTTCGTGCTTTCCGGTTCACGCGGAGGACTTGTATTCGGGGCAATTGAGTTCCTGATTCTTCTCATTTACTTCGCGAAAAAGGACGAGGCGCACAGAAAATACTACATCGGTATTTTAAGTCTCGGAGTGGTCGCCGTCGCGGCAGTTGCCCTGAAATTCTCCTCGATGCTCTCAAATACTTTTGAAAGATTTGTCTCGTATAAAGAGAATTTCAGACGGCTCGGCCTCTGGCAGCGCTCGGTGGAGGACTTCAAAGCCAACCCGATTTTCGGACGCGGCGTCGGTTACCAGGGTAACCGCGACCTTCATCCGTCGAAAATCGGCGCGCTTTGCTGGTATCACTCCTCGCTGCCGCAGGTATGGGGCAGTATGGGCATAGCCGGCATTCTGGCTTACGGCTACAGGTTCGTAAGCGTTGTCCGCACATTCGCGAAACGCACAGACTTGTTCTCAAAGACGGTATTCTTAAGCTTTATCGGTCTTGAACTTATGTCGCTCGTAAATCCCGGCATCTTCGCTCCGGCATATCTTTTTATCATCACAATCCTATTCGTTATTGCGGAGCAGTACGAATTTGATTTATAATTTCATTGCGCATTTTTAAATATTTTTCAGGGGGAATTTTCAATGAAAGTTGTACTCGCAGGCGCATTCGGAAAACTCGGTTCCGACATTCTCCGCGTCCTTGTAGCGCAGGGACATGATGTCCTCGCGGCCGACATGGTCATCAGGGAGATGCCCGACCTCGATCCGAACGCTTACAAGACAAGAAAAATCGACATCACAAAGCCTGAGGACCTCGTCGGTCTCTGCGACGGCGCGGACGTTGTCATCACAACCTGCGGCCTTACCGGAGCCTCAACGACTGTCAATAACTATGACATCGACTTCCTCGGCAATTTAAACCTCGTAAACGAGGCTAAGAAGGCAAATGTCAACCATTTCGCATACATCTCAGTTATCAATGCGGATAAGGGCGACGGCATCCCCATGGTTAACTCCAAGTACCTTCTTGAAGCGGAGCTCAAGGCTTCCGGCATGACCTATGTCATCTATCGCCCGACAGGTTATTTCTATGATATAGCTCATGTTTTCTGGCCGATGATTTTAAAGGGTCAGATTCAGCTCTTGAAGGGCGAACCCAAGAAGGCAAATGTTATCGATACAATGGACTTCGCGAAGTTCATCGAGAAGACAATGTGCGATGAGAACAAGATGTACAATGTAGGCGGCACAGAGACATACACCTATCAGGAGATAGGCCAGATGTTCTGGGAAGCGGCCGGCAATACAGGTGATGTTCCCATCAAGTATGCTCCCGCGTGGATGTTCTCAATGCTTGCCATGCTGCCGAAGATCAAGGCGGCGGGTAAGTCAGATATCATGAAGTTCTCAAAGTTCACACTTTCCAACGACTGCTACGGTGACTGTGAAGTTCCCGGTCTCTCATTCAAACAGTACATTGCCGAGAAGTCCTATGCAAAGCGCATTGAGGACGAACTTGCAGCCAAGGCCGCCGCTGAGGCAGCCGCAGCCAAGAAATAAGAGAGGGGTAAATTTATGTATTATCTTATAATTTTCCTCGCGGCTCTTCTTTTCTGCTGCGTAGGATTTAAAGAATTCATCTGGTTCATGTCCGTAGGTTACGGTCTTTCCGTATGCGGCATAGGCCTTGCAAACCTCATCATCATGCTCGTTCACGGCTACGGCGCCGCCGATATGGCTATGGAGCCGATTGCTTACTGGATTACCGTTGCGCAGTGCGTAATCTTCATCGCTTACGGTATCAGACTCGGCGGATTCCTTCTTATCCGTGAACTCAAAAACGCCGCTTACAAGAAGACACTTCAGGAAGCGGCAGGCGCGGAACCCCCGATTTTCGTAAAAGTTGTTATGTGGCTTGTAATGGGCGCTCTTTATCTCGCTCAGACATCAGGTCTCAACTACAGAATCCACAACGGCGAGACAGGATACATTCTTCCTATTATAGGTATCGCCATTTCCGTAATCGGCGTTCTTCTTGAGGCAATTGCCGACAAGCAGAAGAGCGCACAGAAGAAGGTTGATCCGAATATGGTCGCAACAAAGGGCCTCTACAAGTTTGTACGCTGCCCGAACTACTTCGGTGAAGTTACATTCTGGACAGGTACATTTATCTCCGGTATAGCGGCTTACAAGGGCATTCAGTGGCTCGTAGCAATCCTCGGTTACATCTGCATCGTTTACATCATGTTCAACGGCTGCCAGAGGCTCGACAAGAGACAGACCAAGAGACTGTACAACAACGAAGCCTTTGAAGAGTACGCAAAGAAGACACCCATCCTTATTCCGTTTGTTCCCTGGTATTATCACGTTGACGCCAAGGAGATGGAAAAAGAGATCAAGATGGATCACGCCAAAAAACTTGCCAAGGAGCAGGAAGGTAAATAATGAATATTTTCAGTCTTGCGCAGACCACCGAAGGCGCTTACAGCATTCCGATGGCGATTGTGGACTTTCTTCCGGTATTGTTTTATTTCCTGGCCGCGTGGCTCATCGCGCGCGACCTCTATAACAAGACTTCGAAGACGGCTTTCAGTTTTCTCGCTGCCGGTTCGCTTATGGTTTTCATCGGAGGCGCTTTCAAGGCACTTTGGAAGCTTCTGTTTTGCTTCGGCATAAACTATCCGTTCTTCTACGCCTGTTTCTTTCCGATGCAGGCGCCGGGCTTCTGCCTGTACCTTGCGGGTCTGATAATGACCCTGAAAGGCGCGAAGAAGGCCGGCCTGAACGTTGTGGCTACAACGGTCACATCAAGCATGCCGCTTCTGATGTTCCAGACACTCGGCTCGATAGGCAGCCTTGTCTGCATGTGCATTATAGCGAAGAAAATGAAACAGACACGCGCCATAGCGCTGTTCGTTCTGAGCGTCATCTGTATTCTCGGTATGGGCTATCTTGCCGCGACTCTCGACTCGTCTCTTTCCTGGGCGAACTGGGTAGAGCAGGGTGTCAACGCGCTCGGTCAGCTTGTGTTCTACCTCGGCGTGCTCGTCCTTCATAAGAACGGCTTCGCCGATGAGAACGCATTGAAGGAGAACTGATATGACAGACGCTTTGAAGATTGCAAAGAAATACTTTGAAGTTACGGAAAAGTCTGTTCCCGATGACTTCAGGATGATGAAGACATCAAAGATGACAAC
>JAFYJR010000118.1 GCA_017538005.1 Clostridia bacterium
GAGCTCGAAGCGAATATGGAAGAGGTTCTGCAGATAGTCGGTCTCGGCCGCGCGTGCAGAAACGGTTCCAACATAAAGAACCGCCAGCCCCTCTCCAGGATGTTCGTCAAGGCCAACAAGGAACTCGACGCCTACTGCACCGACATCATCAAAGACGAGCTCAACATCAAGGAAGTCATCTTTGTTGATGACACCTCAAACCTTCTCTCCTACAGTTTCAAGCCCCAGATGAGAACACTCGGTCCGAAATACGGCCCTCAGCTGAATGAAATCCGCGAGAAGCTCCAGGCTCTCGACGGCACAAAGGCCAAGGCCGAACTCGACGAGACAGGTGTGCTGAAGCTCAACATCTCCATCGGCGATATTGAACTCACCGCGGACGATCTCCTTATTGAGACAAAGCAGCAGGAAGGTTTCTACAGCCTCTCAGACTTCGGCGTAACGGTTGCCATTGACACAACCCTTACCGAGGACCTCATCACCGAAGGCTTTGTACGCGAAATCATCTCCAAAGTTCAGACGATGCGAAAAGACGCGGGCTTTGAGGTTATGGACCGCATCAACATCTATGTTGACGGCTCCGAAAGAATAAAAGAAATCGCCGCAAACAACAAATCAGCCATTATGGGCGATGTGCTCTGCGACGAGATCATAATCGGAAAACCCGAGGGCTACACCGCCGACTGGAACATAAACGGCGAGGAAGCAACACTCGGCGTAAAGAAAAACTAAAAAGAAAAGGCGCTCGATTTCGAGCGCCTTTTTATTTAATCTTTTTTGTTTTTGGGTTTGATCAGCAGGATTACTGCGGCAAGAATCGCAAGATAAACAAGCAATATACCTACCGTCAGCACCGCTTTGCTGAAGCCCTCTTTGGCTATACCTATAAACACGAGCATGGGAGCTCCGAAGAGAATACCGAAGGAACTACCGAGGATGAGGTTATTCGCAGCCGGAGTCTCGTAATTCGGATCCATCTCACGAAGAAGGAGAACACCGGAACCTATAGTGCCGGTCATCTTACCGAACATAGAGAGAAGTCCTTCATAGTAATAGCCGCCGTATACTTTCTTACAAACGAACGACAGCCAGAACCACGTTGCCACAGCGCCGATTGCGCAGATAAGTACAAACGGAAGAATGAGGCCTTTGAGGTCCTCTATCTCTATTGAAGCGATACCTGCAACTATCATCATATCAAAGAAGAAACCTGAGATACGGTTTAAGAGATAGTTGTTCTGGTATTGCTTTTTAATTATGTTTTTCTTCTTACCCTGCTTGAAGCATACTCTGACAAGAATTGCGACAGCGGAACCGATGATGAAATTGAAGCCCCAGAGAATGGAGTTTAACATATTGCCTATACCTATCGCATCAAAGGCCGTTGTAAGACCGATAGTCACAAAGTAAGTGAGAAGATAGACAATGAAGATAAGTGAGAGCTGAACCGAAAGTCTGTCTATAGAGTCGGATACGGGAAGCTCATCTTCACCCTGGAAGAAGCCTACGGAAAGTTCCTGCTCCTTCGCGGATTCCTTGCGGATTGTCAGCTTGCCTTTTTTACGAAGGATGTTGAGAATTACAACGCCTACCGTGCAGGCGACTATATAGCCGCAGGCCGCGACAGCGAGACCGAAGCTTCGGCCGCCGGCGAAACCGGCCATCTCATATGTTGTTCCGACATTGTTTGCCTGGCCGGGTCCCTGTCCGAAGCCCATGGGAAGCAGCATACCCGCGGCCGGAAACAGATACGGAAGGACCGTCTTACAGAGCGCAAGCGTAATTATAAGGCCGATAACACCCTGTACAAGATAAGAACTTACAATTATCGCGCCGGACTTTACACCCGTAAGCGTGCCGCCTGCTCTGTCGGCATCGTCCGTCGTGCGAAGCGACATGGCGATAAATCCGAGAGCTATCGCGTGATAAACCACCTTTTCATAGAGAGGGCCGTCTATAAGCTCGATGCCCATTCCTCTGAAAACATACTTCAGAATAAGAAGTAAAAATCCGCCGATTACCGCAACCGGCAAAAGCGTCTTCCTGATAGGCGGGCTGCTCTGCCTTAAAAAGTTTGCAAAGAGCAACGCTGCCAGAAGAATACCTATCTGAATTATAAATGCCCAGACCTCATACGCGGAAAAATCCATTATTTGTCCTCCGATTTACTGTTTTGCCAAAATGCGAGGTACTTGCGTAAAGAGCACATACCGTTCGCCTTTATTTCAAAGTAGCTTCCTTTGTAAGAAAAGAGAAGCCTTTTAGCCTGTGTCATAGCCATATTGTTTATGTCGCTTAAGTTGAAAGAGCAGATACCGCAGTCGAGTTCATTTTCCTTCTGCTGCAATGTAAGCCCCTCGCCTATTACGGCCTCAACATGGCCCGATCCTATCTTTTTAAGAGTAAGGTCCTTATCAGAGAAGAAGACATCTTCACTCTCTTTTACAAAATCATAATTCTTCAGTTTTTCAAACTGTATCTTATCCCACTCGGCGATATTCTTCGGTTCAAAGCCGCCTTTTAATGTACCGTTGTCCAGAATCTCCGAGTACGCGCCGCACTTAAAGCAGCGTATTATGTCGCCGCGGGACTCAAGAGAACCCACTCTGCCGCAGCGCGGGCAGATAAAGAGGGCCCGCGGCAGACCTGCCGCCTTATCTTTGCCTTTATACGAAACTTTCGGGTTGTCCCAACAGTTGACATAAATATCGTTTGTAATTGCTTCCAGCACTTCCGCCGCGCTCATACTTTTAAGTTCTTCGGGCGAATAGACATTCGCCACGCTTACCTTTATCCTGCCGCGGCGGCGCTTTTCCGCCCAGCGCGGTTTCGTCAGATACGCGCCTTCTATGCGAAGCGTCACAAGCGACGCGCCGGAATTTTTGACAAGTTTTCCGGTCGCGGAAAATACGGGCATGGAGACTCCGTCCCACGAGGCCTCGCCTTCCGCCATAAGGCCGACGTTCCGTCCGGCCTTAGTCGCGCGAAGGCACGCCTTCACCGTATCCGCGCCGGATGACGCCTTCTTCCTCGGTATGGGAGCCAGAAAATACTCCAGAAGTTTGGAAACAAAACCGAGTCTGAAGATATGCTCGGACGCGACAAATGATATCGGGTCTTTCGGAAACGCATATGCCACGAAAAGAGGATCGAGATTATTAGTATGATTCGCAATTACAATAAAAGGAGCGGTTACGTTTACGGTTTCAACATCAAGACCGTACATTGCCTTTACAAGCGGCCTTGAAGTATGCTGCGCAAATGACCAGAAAAGATCAAGCCGTCTCTGATTATCCATGAAAACCCTCCTTTAATAATTTGTTTTAATTATATACTAAAAAAAACGGGACTGTAAACACTTACAGTCCCGTCTTTTTAAAAAAGTTTAGTTTTTATTGAAGTTGTCGTTGAAAGCTTTCTTTGCAGCCTCAAAGCCGGCCTTCAGGCCCTTTGCGCTTGCCTGGGCAACATCAGCTACTGTGTCAACAGCTTCCTTTGTGCCGTCAGCAACGCTCTGAACCGCTGCTTCAACCTTCTGCTGATTTTCCTTCTTCTTGTCCTCTTTCTCGTTCTTTATAGCGGCCTGAGCTGCTGCAAGACGGGCGATGGGAACACGGAAAGGTGAGCAGGATACGTAGTCAAGGCCTATCTCATGGCAGAACTCAACGGATGTCGGATCGCCGCCGTGCTCACCGCAGATACCGCAGTGGAGCTTCGGATTAACCGGCTTGCCGAGTTTGAGTGTCATTTCCATAAGCTTGCCTACGCCGTTCTGATCAAGCTTCGCAAACGGATCGTTCTCGAAGATCTTGGCATCATAGTAAGCGTCAAGGAACTTGCCCGCGTCATCACGGCTGAAGCCGAATGTCATCTGGGTAAGGTCGTTTGTGCCGAAGCAGAAGAAGTCTGCGTTTGCGGCTATCTCGTCAGCTGTGAGGCATGCACGAGGAATCTCAATCATTGTACCTACTTCGTACTTGAGGTCAGAACCTGCCGCTTCTATCTCAGCGTCAGCTGTCTCAACTACGAACTGCTTAACATACTTGAGCTCTTTTACATCGCCTACAAGCGGAATCATAATCTCGGGCTTAACGTCCCAGTCAGGATGATTCTTCTTGACATTGATGGCGGCGCGGATAACTGCCTTTGTCTGCATAACTGCAATCTCAGGATATGTTACCGCAAGACGGCATCCGCGGTGACCCATCATCGGGTTGAACTCGTGGAGAGAAGCGATGATAGCCTTGATGTCCTCAACGGACTTGCCCTGTGCCTCGGCGAGAGCCTTGATGTCTGCTTCCTCTGTGGGTACGAACTCGTGAAGCGGAGGATCAAGGAAACGGATTGTTACCGGGCAACCCTCAAGTGCTTCGTAGAGTTTCTCGAAGTCTCCCTGCTGAAGCGGAAGAATCTTCTCAAGAGCGGCTTCGCGCTCTTCTTTTGTGTCGGCGCAGATCATTTCACGGAATGCCGCGATTCTGTCTGCCTCGAAGAACATGTGCTCTGTGCGGCAGAGGCCTATACCTTCTGCGCCGAGCTCACGGGCCTTCTTCGCGTCTGCGGGTGTATCGGCATTTGTGCGGACCTTAAGTTTTCTGTACTTGTCAGCCCAAGCCATAACGCGGCCGAACTCACCTGCTATCTGAGCATCAACTGTCGGGATGAGACCCTTGTAGATGTTACCTGTTGTACCGTCAATGGAAATTGTGTCGCCCTCATTGAAGGTAACGCCTGCGAGTGTGAACTTCTTGTTCTCCTCGTCCATGTTGATGTCACCGCAACCGGATACACAGCACTTACCCATACCACGGGCAACAACGGCAGCGTGAGATGTCATACCGCCGCGAACCGTAAGGATACCCTGTGCGGACTTCATGCCGGAGATATCTTCAGGGGAAGTCTCAAGACGAACGAGAACTACCTTCTCACCGCGGGCCTCCCATGCTACTGCGTCATCAGCCGTGAATACAACCTTACCGCATGCAGCTCCGGGGGATGCGCCGAGACCTTTGCCGAGTACCTCTGCCTTCTTGAGCTCCGCAGCGTCAAACTGAGGATGAAGGAGTGTATCGAGGTTTCTCGGGTCAATCATAAGAACTGCTTCCTGCTCAGTTTTGTGACCTTCGTCAACAAGATCGCAGGCGATCTTGAGCGCTGCGGGAGCTGTTCTCTTACCGTTTCTGCACTGGAGCATGAAGAGCTTTCTGTTTTCAACAGTGAACTCCATGTCCTGCATGTCGTGATAGTGATTCTCGAGGATGTCACAGACCTTTACGAACTCTGCATAAGCCTCGGGGAATTCTTTTTCCATCTGAGCGATGGGCATCGGAGTACGTACGCCGGCAACAACGTCTTCGCCCTGAGCGTTGATGAGGAACTCACCCATGAGTTTGTTCTCACCTGTGGCGGGGTCACGTGTGAAGGCAACGCCTGTACCGGACTGATCGTTCAAGTTACCGTAAGCCATCGGCTGTACGTTAACCGCTGTACCCCAGGAATAAGGGATGTCGTTGTCACGACGATATACGTTTGCACGGGGGTTGTCCCATGAACGGAAAACTGCCTCGATGGCAAGTTTAAGCTGTACAACGGGATCTGACGGGAAGTCTTCACCGAGCTGCTTCTTGTACTCTGCCTTGAACTCCTCAGCGAGTTCCTTAAGATCAGCTGCTGTGAGGTCTACATCGTACTGAACGCCCTTCTTTGCCTTCATGGCATCGATAAGCTGCTCGAAATATTTCTTGCCGACTTCCATAACGACGTCGGAGAACATCTGGATGAAACGTCTGTATGAGTCGTAAACAAAACGCTCAAAAGCGGGATCAGGGTTGCCTGCTATCATAGCGGCAACAACATCGTCATTAAGACCGAGGTTAAGAATTGTGTCCATCATGCCGGGCATTGAAGCGCGGGCACCGGAACGAACGGAAACGAGAAGCGGATTCTCAAGGCTTCCGAACTTCTTGCCGTTGATCTCTTCCATCTTTGCGACGCCTTCCATGACCTGAGCCATGATCTCGTCGTTGATCTTGCGACCGTCCTCATAGTACTGTGTGCAGGCCTCAGTTGTAATGGTGAAGCCCTGAGGTACCGGAAGACCGATCTGTGTCATCTCGGCGAGGTTTGCGCCCTTACCGCCGAGCAAGTTTCTCATGTCCATGTTACCTTCTGAGAACATGTACACCCATTTTCTTGCCATAATGTGTTTCCTCCAATATATGTGATTTAAATATAAAAAGCGAACAGTAAATATTCTATCACTTTATAAACCCTTGTCAATCAGCAGAAGTGCCATATTTGTCGTTGAATTCTTTAAATCCTTCGGCGACCAGTTTCTCGGTTCTCTCCTTGGATTTCGCCGCGGCATCGGCATTCACCGTAACTTTGCTCGTGTCAGATACATTTGTAATCTCGTAAACAAAGCTGTTGTCCTCCGCGTATCTGTTTACCCAGAGCGGTGAGTAATCAACATGCGTGAGCTCAACGCGGTCATCACCGAACCTCGTAAATGTCGTATATACGAAGATTCCGTCCTCGGAGTGGCCGGTCGGGCATGCATTACCCATAAAGGCCGTTCTCTGGTTTGAAAGAAGGTTACCTACCGAATAAACAACGAAGGTGTGGTGCGATGTATCAGTCGTCGATGTAAGGGTTGCAGCCGGCTGGATTACATGCGGATGGCCGCCTATGATTACATCCACTCCCAGGTCGCACATCTTCTGCGCTATGTCCTTCTGGGCAGCTGACGGAGTCAGTGAATATTCAACACCCCAGTGGATGTACAGAATAATTGCTTCCGCGCCATCCGCCTTCATATTCTTGACATTCTCGGTCATCTCGGCGACAAGTTTGTCAACACTGTACCAGGAGTTGACATAATCCTGTGCCTCGGCTGAAAGAGGTATGCCGTTCAAGGACTTCGTACCTGTTGTGGGCTTTGTCTCTTCGGCATAGTTTACAATACCGATTTTGATACCGTTGACCTCAGCAATAACATACTTTTTCTGGGAAAGGTCGTTACGGGTTCCGGTGTGGTCAACACCAAGATCGTTCACAACGGAAACCGTTCTCTTCAGACCGTCAAAGCCGCTGTCATAGCAGTGGTTGTTTGCCATTACGAAGCAGTCAAAACCGGCACTCTTCAAAGCGGTCGCCGTGGAATCAGGTGATTTGAAAGTCGGATAAGTCTTATACGGCGCCTCGCCTAAAGTCACCTCAAGATTTACGACCGCATAATCCGCAGCTGAAATCTCATCCTTGACCGCGCGGTAGTGCTTATCAAAACTGTATCCGCCGTTGCCGTCCGCGGAAGCATCAAGGAGCATCTTGTGGATGATGACATCACCCGTTGACAAAACTTTTGCCTCTGCCGCCACATCGTTCGGACCAAGCGTTACCTCTTCGGTCGTTGTCTGTTTAGGCTTGGTGGTTTTTTCCGCCTTGCCTCCGCCCTTATGCACCAGCTTGGAAACAAGGAAGACAATTCCCGCAAGCAGCACAAGTACAACAAGAACAGTAATGATTCTGCGTACGGCTCTTGTCATTCCGCGTGATCCCCTGCCTCCGC
>JAFYJR010000119.1 GCA_017538005.1 Clostridia bacterium
ACTTGACCGTTTTATAGACACACAGCTTCGTATGGGTATAGAGGAGTTTACCGTAATTCACGGAAAGGGCACGGGTGTCCTGCGCAAGGAAGTCGGTAAATATCTCTCAAAGAATCCTCATGTCAAGGAGTACCGTCTCGGCACTTTCGGTGAGGGCGAAGACGGTGTTACGATAGTAAAGATGAAATAGGAAGGGAGGCGGCAGACTTGCACATCAAGACGGACGGTCTGGTCGTAAAAGAGCAGAATGTGAGCGAATCTGACCGTCTCATAACAGTTCTGACCTCTCAGTACGGCCTGATACGGGCCTTTGTCTCGGGCGGAAAGACCATAAAGAACAAGAACCTTGCCGGAACCCAGTTGCTTGCCTATTCGGACTTTGTTTTCTACAGAGGCGCTGAAGCGTATAATGTCAATACCGCGACTGAGAAAGAGGTCTTCTTTGACCTGCGGTCTGATATAGACAATCTCAGCATCGCTTTTTATCTCGCGGAACTTTTCTGCGAACTCGCGCCGGAGGGCGCCGAGTGCGACGAACTCCTGCGCCTGCTTTTAAACTCTCTTTTCCTTCTGTCGAAGAAAAAGAAGCCGGGGGCGCTGGTCAAATCCGTCGCCGAGCTGCGCGCGCTCGCCATTTCGGGCTACGCCCCGAACCTTATCGCCTGTGAGGAGTGCGGAGCCTTCGAATCAAATCCGATGTACTTCGATCTGAAGAACGGAACCCTGCACTGCAGGGACTGCGCGAAAGACGGAACAGCGCTTTCCATAAGTACGGTCACCGCCATGAGACACATCGTATACAGCGAGCCGAAAAAGGTGTTTGATTTCTCGCTCACTGACGACGCGCAGGCCGAGCTTTCGGCTGTGACCGAGAACTACGCGCTGCTCCATACGGCGCGAAAATACAAGACTTTGGACTTCTTGAAAAGCCTTCAGGGAATATGACCCGGAGGCTTTTTCTTGTGTAAAGATTTTTGCTTTACACAATATATTGTGTAGCAAAAAAACCGATTAAAAAATCGCTTGACTTGACCGTTTTCTCTTATTATAATGATTAGGCAACGTGTAAAGGTCAGACCTTTACAAAGCAGGGGAAAAGTATTAGGGGGCGAGGTATTAAGTGGCAAAAAATTTCGAAGTAATAAATATTTTGCTTGACTTTTACGGTGACATGCTTACCGATAAGCAGAGAGCCTTTATCGAATACTACTACAACGATGACCTGTCACTCTCCGAGATAGCCGAAAACGAGGGTATCACGAGACAGGGCGTCAGAGATGCAATAAAGCGTGCTGAGGCACAACTCTTTGAGATGGAGGAGCGCCTTGGCCTCGCGAAGCGTTTTGAGGAAGTCCGCGCGGGTCTTGACGAGATACTCGAGTGCGCGGAAGTCATCAACGAGAGCAATATGCGTACCGGTCTCTCAAGAGACATAAACGAAGCGGTAGTAAAGATCAAGCTTATTGCACAGACTCTCAATAACGAAGAAGCTTAAAGGAGCTTAACATGGCATTTGAAGGCTTGTCCGACAGACTGGAAGCTGCGTTTTCCAGACTGAAGAGCAAGGGTTCCTTGACCGAATCCGACGTTCGCGAGGCAATGCGGGAAGTCCGCCTTGCACTTTTGGAAGCGGACGTAAGTTATAAAGTAGCTAAAGATTTCACCAACGCAGTAACCGAGCGCGCCATAGGCGCTGAGGTAATGAAAAGCCTCACGCCCGCGCAGATGGTTATAAAGATAGTAAACGAAGAGCTCACGGAGCTCATGGGCGGAACCCAGACCAGGCTGACGATAGCCCAGCACCCGCCGACAATAGTCATGATGTGCGGCCTCCAGGGTTCCGGTAAAACAACGCATTGCGCGAAGATAGCAAAGAGGCTCAAAGGTGAGAATCACCGCCCGTTGCTCGTCGCCTGCGACGTTTACAGACCTGCTGCTATCAAACAGTTACAGGTCCTCGGTGAACAGGTTGGAGTCCCTGTCTTCGAGATGGGACAGGACAACCCGGTAACCATTGCGAAAGAGGCTGTAAAACTGGCCAGGGACCAGGGATATGACTATGTTTTCCTTGATACCGCCGGCCGTTTGCACATAGATGAACAGCTCATGGAAGAACTTCGCAACATCAAAGCCGAAGTTCATCCGCACGAGATACTCCTCGTCGTCGACGCCATGACCGGTCAGGACGCCGTAAATGTCGCTCAGACGTTTAACGACGAACTCGGCCTTGACGGACTCGTGCTCACAAAACTCGACGGCGATACGCGAGGCGGTGCCGCGCTCTCCGCGAGAGCGATAACGGGCAAACCCATAAAGTTTGTCGGTACCGGCGAAAAACTCGATGATCTGGATGTTTTCCATCCCGACCGTATGGCGTCAAGAATCCTCGGCATGGGCGATATGCTCTCGCTCATTGAAAAGGCCGAAAAGGAATTTGACGAACAGGCGGCCATAGAACTCGAGAAAAAGCTTCGCAAGAACAAGTTTGATCTCAATGACCTTCTTACCAACCTGCAGCAGGTCAGAAAACTCGGACCGATGCAGGACCTCCTCGGTATGATACCGGGACTCGGCAAGCAGGCTAAAGATATTGAAATTGACGAAAAACAGTTTGACAGACTTCAGGCTATTATTTTGTCAATGACGCCTCAGGAGAGGGAGAAACCCGACATCATAAACGGTTCCCGCAAAAAGCGCATAGCAGCAGGCTGCGGACAGCAGGTTGAAGATGTCAACAGACTTCTCGCTCAGTACAGGCAGATGCAGAAGATGTTCAAGCAGATGAACAACAAGCAGTCCAGGAGGGCCATGAAACGTATGGGCGGAAATGTGGACCTCTCCCAATTAGTTAAATAAATTTCGTGGAGGAATTTAACAATGGCAGTAAAAATCAGACTCAGAAGAATGGGCGCAAAGAAAGCTCCTTTCTATCGCGTTGTAGTCGCTGACTCACGTTTTCCGCGTGACGGCCGCTTCATCGAGGAGATCGGTTACTATGATCCCACCAAGGATCCGGTAGTCATCAAAATCGACGAAGAGAAAGTTCAGCAGTGGATGGCGAACGGCGCTCAGCCCACAGAGACAGTACGCGCTCTTCTCAAGAAAAACGGCACATTAAAATAATCGGAGGTCCGAGTAATGCGTGAATTACTTATTTCAATTGCGCAGGGCCTTGTGGATGATCCGTCCTCGGTGACAGTCGATGTAGACGAACCAAACGAGAACGGTGTGACCGTTTATCACCTTCATGTCGCACCCGACGACATGGGCAGAGTTATAGGTAAACAGGGTCGTATAGCGAAAGCTATACGCACGGTTATGCGTGCATCAGCAAACAAGAATGATGTCCATATCGCAGTGGAAATAGACTGATATTTTGGAAACAGGCAGGCTGAGGGTAATAATCTTTGGCTTGCTTTGTTTTACTTAAACGGAGTGTTTTATGCTGCTTTCCTACCTGGAACTCGGTAAAATTGTCAGCACGCACGGTGTGCGCGGAGAACTTCGCGTGCAGTACTGGTGCGACTCTCCCGAGTTCTTCAAGTCATTCGAAACGGTATATCTGAAGAAAAACGGCGGAGAACCGATGAGGGTTCTCGGCGCGCGGCAGCATGGCAATGTAATGCTCCTGACTCTTGAAGGCATTGATGATATCGATAAGGCAAATGCTCTCCGCGGCAAAACCATATACGTCGAGCGGGCCAAGGCTCCGCTCGAGCCCGGCTCATATTTCATAGCCGAACTTATCGGCTGTGAGGTGAGGGACGCGGACAGCGACAAACTCTACGGAACTGTAAAGGACGTGTTTAACAACGGCGCGTCCGATATATGGCAGATAAAGGGAACAGACGGAAAAGAGTATCTTCTGCCGTCGATATCGGGCGTCCTTGTTTCGACGGATGTTGAGCACAACATCGCTTTGGTACGCCCGATGAAAGGCATCTTTGAC
>JAFYJR010000120.1 GCA_017538005.1 Clostridia bacterium
ATGGGAGGTGCGGGGGAACATGTCGAGGGGTTGAACAGTTTGGATGGTGAAGCCTAAGGCGGCGAGGCGGGCGCAGTCGCGGGCGAGGGTGGCCGGGTCGCATGAGACGTAGACCAGGCGCCTTGGCGCCATGCCCGAGATTATCTCGGGCAACTCCGCGTCAAGACCTTTGCGCGGAGGGTCTACGACGATTGTATCCGGCCTCGCGTTTTGCTCTTTTAAGTTTTGGGCAATTGCCTTCGCATCGCCGCAGAAGAACTCTGCGTTGGTAATTTTATTTAGTTGTGCGTTCTTTTTCGCGTCCTCTACGGCTTCCGGTATTATTTCAACTCCTACGAGTTTCTTCGTTGTGTCAGCGAGGGTTATTCCTATTGTTCCTATACCGCAGTAGAGGTCAAGTAGGAGGTCATTATCGTTGCTGACAAGGTTTTTTACTTTACGGTACAGTTTCTCGCACTGGTCACTGTTTATCTGATAGAAAGAGAGGGGTGAAATCCGGAAGGTTTTGCCGAGCAGTTTGTCGGTTATGTATCCGTCACCATATATTACTTTGTTATATGGTCCGAGAATTACATTGCTGTTTTCTTTGTTGATGTTTAAGACTATTGTTTTGAGTTTTGGTATGCCGTTTTGAAGTTCGGTGACGAGTTTGTTTTCGTTTGGAATCTCGTCGCCGTTTATGACTAAAGCTACCAGAACCTCTTTTGTGTATCTGCCTTCTCTGATGTATATGTGTCGGAGGAGGCCTTTGTTTTTCTCTTCGTCGTAGACTGAGATATTGTTCTCTTTAATCCAGTTCTCTGTTATGTCGAGAATGTCTTTGAAGACTGCCGGTTGCAGTTTGCAGTCTTTCTGAGGAACTATGCGGTGAGTGTTAAACGCGTAGAAACCTATCAGCGGTTCATTGGTTCTTGTATCTTTGGCAATGGGGAACTGGGCTTTGTTTCTGTAGTGATCTGTCTCGTCCGCACCAATGATAGGTTCTATTTTGGGGTTTAGGTGAGCAAGGCGTTCAAAGGCGTCTCTCACGCGTTGCTCCTTTATCTCAAGTTCCTTTTCATATGTTATGTGCCTGAACGCACAGCCGCCGCATTTGCCTGCGGCTTCGCAGTCAGGTATTATGCGGTCAGGCGATGCCTTCAGGATGTTATTGATTTTGCCTACGGCATAGTTTTGTTTGGCTTTGATTATGTGGCATTCTATTTCATCGCCTATGGCTGTGTTCCTGACAAAAACGGCCTGACCGTCGAAGTGTCCCACACCGGAACCTTCAGCGGTCATGCCGTCTATTGTGAGTTTTATGTCTTCGTTCTTTTTAAGCATCAGTGTTGTCTGTGTCTTGGTTCGTATCTCTGTTTTTTATGTCTTTTTCTAATGACTCTGTTGTATACATTGAGAACTATTACTATTACCGCAAGTGCTCCGATTACGCCGATGATTACTTTAATTATTGTCGGCATGGAGTTGTGGCTTCTCGGGTTTTCCTTGTCTTTGGTGTAAACATCGGGATCCTCATCACCCATTGCGGGTTCATCGTTAAAGACATTGAGACTTGTGTAGTTTGATTTGTAACTGTAGTCACAGGACTTGCAGGTGTTGAGGGTGTAACCGTATTCGCCTTCCTTGGGTTCGACTGTCTGCTTGTCATATTCGGGATTTTCACAGTCGTTCGGGAGAAGGTCTTTTGAGTACTCCATTGTCTCTCTTCTCTCGAAACCGGTTATGTCGTTACCGTCCTTTGTGAGCGTCCAGTTCATGATTTCGCCTATGTCACCCACACAGTAGGCGCGGCGGTTTGTATTGTCCTCAAAGAAGCTTATGAAGCCCGTGACCTTGTTGTTGTCTATGTGGCCTGCATACTTCTCACTGTGGGGAAGGATGTACATGCCTCCTATGCCGCCGTCGTGAACGTAGCCGTGATCGGAGTCATAGCCTCTGATGTTTATTGTACAGTTAGTGACATCGGGATAGCCATTGGCGTATACGCCGCCCATAAACTGCTCGTCTTTCCACTCCTTGTTCGTGTCTATACAGACGAGCGTGACATCCGCGGTGCAGTTGTTTATGACGCCTTTGCCATAGCCGAGAATGCCGCCGACACCGAAGGATTTACAGTCAGAGGTGAGCCAGAGCTGACCCTCAACGCTGCAGTTTTCTATCGTGCTGTCGGCCATGTAACCGGCTATGGCGCCGATGTATGTGTTGTCGTTCTTTTCAACATCCACGAATACGCCTAGAAGCGTAAGGTTCTTTACGGTTGCGTTTTCCAGTGTTGAGAAGAGGCCCGCAAAGTATGTGTCATACTCTTTCCAGTTGCCGTCAATTGTCGTTCTGGTCGATGTGCCTACATCATTTACATACAGGTTCATTATGGCATATCCGTTGCCTTCAAATGTGCCCTGAAAATCTATGGGGGTCCAGGGCTGATTGGCGCAGTCTATGTCATTTACAAGTCTGTATGTGGCTGTGGGATCATCCGTCATTTTCAGAAGGTCCTCGTATGTGGCAATGTCGATGTATTCCTCTGCAGCTGTCGCAGGAAGCGAGATTGCCGCGAGAATGATTATTGAAATTAAGGCTGCGATTATTCTTTTCATCTTTTATTGCCTCATTTTCTGAGAAGTCTCATGGAGTTTGCTACCGCAAGGAGCATTACGCCGACATCGGCAAAGATCGCAAACCACATATTCGCGACGCCGAGAATACCGAGCAGGAAGATTATTCCTTTGACGCCGAGGGAGGCGATGATGTTCTCTTTGACAATCATCTTCGTGTCGCGCGCTATGTTGATGGCGTCGACAAGCTTGCTCGGCTGGTCGTCCATGATGACGACGTCAGCCGCCTCTATCGCGGCGTCGGAACCGATGCCGCCCATGGCGACGCCTATGTCTGCGCGCGCAAGTACGGGCGCGTCGTTGATGCCGTCGCCCACGAAGGCGACAAGGCCTATGCCCTGTGCGCCCGTCATGACTTCCTCAAGTTTCTCAACCTTGTCATCAGGAAGAAGCTCTGCGTAATACTTTTCAACACCGACGGTCTTCGCAATGTTCGCGGCTATGTCTGCGTTGTCGCCTGTGAGCATTACAGAATGCTCAACGCCTGTGAGTTTGAGTTCCGTTATCGCCTCACGGGCATCCTCACGGATCTCATCGGCAATTACTATATATCCTGCATACTCGCCGTCGGCAGCGACATAGATTTTTGTTCCGATACCTGTACTTTCAGTAAAGCTTACATTGGCGGCGCGCATGAGTTTCGCGTTACCGGCAAGGATGAGATGCTCACCGACTTTGACGCTTATGCCGTGACCGGCAATCTCTTTATAGTCGGTTATCTTTTCCCTGGCTATGTGCTTGCCGCCGTTTTTATAGTAGAGGTCCATTATGGACTTCGCAATCGGGTGATTGGACTGACACTCGGCATGGGCCGCAAGGGTCAGAAGCTGCGCCTCTTTGAAGTTGTTCGCCGCGGACACCTGGGTTACGCCGAAGGTGCCCTTTGTGAGTGTACCTGTCTTATCAAACACAACTGTGTCTATGCTGTTGAGCGCTTCGAGGTAGTTCGCACCTTTGACCAGAACACCGTTTCTGGAGGCAACGCCGAGACCGGCAAAGAATGCCATCGGAACGGAGATTACAAGAGCGCAGGGGCATGCGATTACGAGAAGGATACATGCTCTGTATACCCATACTTTCCAGACCTTGAAGATGAGGCTCGGAATTACGGCTATGAGAAGAGCAAGTATGATAACTGCCGGTGTATAGTAGCGGGAGAACTTAGTTATGAAGCGTTCGGCAGGTGCCTTCTTCTCGGCCGCTTTCTCAACGAGTTCCAGAACTTTGGACGCCGTGGAATCGGCAAAGAATTTCTCTACTCTTACAGTGAAGGAACTGTCCTTGCAGATAAATCCGGCGAGAATTTCATCGCCCTCTTTAAGTCTGCGCGGTACGGACTCGCCTGTCAGAGCGGAAGTGTCAACAAAGCCCTTGCCCTGCTCTATCTTGCCGTCAAGCGGTACGCGCTCGCCGGGACGGACAAGGATAAGCTCGCCGACTGAAACCTGGGACGCGTGAACCTTTGTCGGCTCGCCGCCTCTGATTACAGTAGCCCTGTCCGGACGGATATTCATAAGTTCTCTTATGTTCTTCTTGGATCTGCCTACGGCGATGTCTTCAAGGAGTTCGCCGAGCTGATAAAGAAGCATTACTATAACCGCTTCCGGATACTCGCCGACTATTAAAGCCGCGAGAGAAGCTATGGTCATAAGAAGTTTCTCGTCAAAGATACCCTCTTTGAATTTTTCCCGGTACATCTCGGCCCAGATGTCAATACCGAGGAATATGTATGCGATTATGAAGAAAGGAACGCCAACCCAGATGGTGGCTTTTATGAGTTTGTAGAAAAGAAGACCGATAAGGAAGATAACAAGTGCGATGCCGAGTCGCATCAGTTTAAACCTGATGGTTTTCATGCCCGGTGCATTGCCGCGAAGGGAGAAGGTCTCCTCATGATGTATATGATCATGAGGCTGAGTGTGCTCATGATGCTCGTGCTCTTCCGGCGTGTCGCCGTCGAGCATGAGTTTCTTTCTGAGGTCGCCGAGATTCATTACCTGAACCTTCTCGTTCTTCTTCTCATGCTCCTCAGATTCCTCTTCGCCGCCTTCTTCGCTTTCCTCGGCGACCGCTTTTTCCTTCTTCAGTTTCCTGAAGAAGGGCAGCTTTTCAGCCTTCGGAGCTTCCTCCTCCGGCTCACCTTCGTCCTCTTCGCTGACTTCTTCTTCCTCTTCGAGTTCAAACTCTTCCTTTTCAGGGGCCTTAGCCGTCGCGAGTTCATCATCGTCATCGTCGAAGGCCCACTCGTCCTCGTCTATGTCAGTATCATCGAGCAAGATGGGCTCATCCTCGAGAACATCCTCCTCTTCAAACTCTTCGGCGGGAGCTTCCTTCTCAAGGTTGATTACTTTTGTCTTTTCTTCAACGACTGCCTTCTCCTCGACTTCTGTCTCTTCAGCTACAACCTCTTCCTCTTCTTC
>JAFYJR010000121.1 GCA_017538005.1 Clostridia bacterium
CTTCAAGGTCACTTTGCCGTATATCAAGGCCGAGATACTTGCCGCCTTCATAATGGCATTTACGCTCTCCCTGGACGATTTCGTAATATCCTACTTCGTATCGGGTCCCGAATTCCAGACTTTACCCATCAGAATCTACTCGATGACAAAGAGGAGAGTAACGCCTGATATGTACGCACTGTCCGCGATTATCTTTGTAGCAGTATTCGTGCTGCTTCTGCTCACCAATATCGCTCAGGATGAGGACTTCCGCGAAAGGTTGAAAAAACGCCGCGAGAGGAGGTCGAAGACGGCATGAAAAGACTTCTGACTATACTCATAGCCTTATGCCTGGTTCTCTCGCTCACAATCCCGGCTTTCGCGGAGGAAGAGGTATATTACCTCGATGACTATGCCATCGACGAGGATTACTACAGAGACAATCCATACAAGGGTACTGTCCTTAATGTCTACAACTGGGGCGAGTACATCTCCGACGGTTCCGAGGATTCCCTCGATGTAAACAAGTACTTTGAGGAACTCACCGGTATCAAGGTAAACTACACAAACTTCGACAGCAACGAGGATATGTACGCGAAAATAAAGTCCGGCGGAGCGAACTACGATGTGGTAATACCGTCTGACTACATGATTCAGCGTATGGCGGAGGAGGGGATGCTTCTTCCGCTCGACTACGACAATATCCCGAATTACAAATACATTGACGGGCAGTACAAAGGTCTTTATTTCGATGAAAAAGAGCAGTACTGTGTTCCGTACAATGTAGGATATGTCGCCCTTATCTACAACACAACAATGGTAGACGAGGCCCCCGACAGCTGGACGGCACTCTGGGACCAGAAGTACGCCGGCAATATACTGATGTTCAACAATCCGCGCGACGGTTTTGCCATAGCGCAGCTTATCCTCGGTCAGGATCTTAACACTACCGATCCTGCAGACTGGGCTCTCGCCTACGATAAGCTGCTCGAGCAGAAACCCGTTGTCCGCGCGTATGTCATGGATGAGATCTTCAACATAATGGAGAGCGGCGCCGCGGCCCTGGCACCGTACTATGTCGGAGACTATCTCACCATGCACGACAACAATGAAGACCTCGCCATTGCCTTCCCGAAGGAAGGCGCGAACATCTTCATTGACGCCATGTGCATACCCAACACGTGCCAGAACAAGGGCGCCGCCGAACTCTACATAAACTTCATGGAAGAGCCGGAAATAGCCCTTGCGAACGCTGAATACATCTGTTACGCGACACCCAATACCATCGTCCGCAACCTGGATGAGTACTCCTACAGGGACGATGATGTCCTTTATCCTGACGAATCTGTCACCGCAAACTACCAGTATTTCTATAATCTTCCGTCCGACATCCAGACCCTGATGAGCAACTACTGGTCAGATCTCAAAGTGGACGGCAACTCAAACGCTTCAACTTACATAGGCATAGGCGTCTTTGTCGCAGCAGCAGCCGCTTACGGCATTTACAGAATCATAAAAAAGAAGCGCAGAGAAAAGTACTACGACTGACAAACAATATATAATAAATAATTATTGACAAGGCAAAACTGCTTTGCTATAATAATTTCCGTTGCGCGAGGGGATTACTCCACGCGTGGCATGCGAGAGTGGCGGAATCGGCAGACGCGCACGTTTGAGGGGCGTGTGGGGCGACTCGTACGGGTTCAAGTCCCGTCTCTCGCACCAAAAAGACCGGGTTGTATGACCCGGTCTTTTGCTTTATAATTAAATCGGCATTTATCATAAATTCAGGAGGTACCGGTATGAAGAAAAACTTCAGATCAATTATCGCAATTCTCTTCTGTGTTGTTCTTATTCTTACCATGTTTACCGCGTGCGGAGATAAGAAAACCAAAGGAAACCCGAAAAACGGAAAGACGGAAGAAGCAGTTGTTGACGCTGAGTTCATTGACCGTTACTGCGGCGACTGGAACGGCTGCGTGAAGTTCACGGACTGCACGGGCAAGTACGAGGACTGGAACGATGAAATCGTTGCTGCCATTGCCAGAATCAATGTCGACAAGGACGGCAACCTCACTCCGTTTATCGGTCTCTTTGTTGAGGACACACCGTTTGTTGACCTCAAGGCAAAGGCCACCGCTGACAAAAAGATTACTCTGACAGGAAAATGGGCTGATGCCGATATCGGCGAAGTAAGCCTCTACGAATCAGGCGGAACTCTTTCAACTACCGTAACAGTTGAAAAGGAGAAGGGTAACCTCACACTGGTTTTCAATTTCAGAAGACTTGACGATGAGGGCTGGACCGATGAGGATCCCTGCTTCTCAACAGGTCAGATTGAGTACTGCAAGGGCAAGACATTTGACGAGCTCGCTGAGATTATCGGTTATTCCAAGAGTGATTATCCCGAAGCATCAGTCGTTGCACCCTCAGCAGATACAACAAAGGCAGCTGATGACGGCAAAAAGTCATCCGGCGGTTCCATAGTAGGCGAGTGGACCTATGTCTTTGGCGACTATGTCTACAAGTTCGACAAGGACGGCAAGGGTTCCTATACGGCGGGCTCAACCGTTATGAACTTCACTTACACAGACAACGGTGACTCCGTTGAGATTCTTTACGACGGCAACACCGTAGCCAGCACATACAAGTACAGGATTGACGGCGACAAGCTCTTCATCGAAGACAGCTTCGGTGAGGAAGTAGAGTACAAGAGATAACCCAAAATAATGTTTGAAACGCCGCCGGTTATATGTTATAATCGGTGGCGTTCTTACGCAGGAGTGGCGGAATAGGCAGACGCGCAGGTTTCAGGTACCTGTTGTTAACGCAGTGTGGGTTCAAGTCCCATCTCCTGCACCAGAGCCCCGTATTTTTACGGGGCTTTTTATTTTTTGTCAAATCGCAAGGTGATACCTTTACAGTGTTTTGTTTATTATGACAATTTACACACACTATATATTGTGGTAAGATAATCGAAATAAAATATATATTGTCATACAATATTTAAATAAGGAGAGATAGAAATGTCAGAAAATGCACCCATCCGTGACGCGAAGACGCTCGGAACACCGAAGGTAATTATCCTCGGTCTCCAGCACATGTTCGCAATGTTCGGCGCGACAGTACTCGTACCGATCATCACAGGCCTCAGTGTTTCAACAACACTTCTCTGCGCCGGCCTCGGAACATTACTCTTCCACCTCATCACTAAGAGAAAGGTTCCCGCTTTCCTCGGTTCATCATTCGCTTTCCTCGGCGGTTACGCAGCCATTGCTCCGGCTGAGGGCGCAGGCGGTATGACCCAGGCACAGCTTCTGCCTTACGCATGCCTCGGCGTTGCGTGCGCAGGTCTTCTTTACTTCGTTCTTGCCGGCTGTATCAAAGCCGTAGGCGTAAACAAAGTAATGAAGTACTTCCCGCCGGTAGTTACAGGCCCCATCATCATCGCGATAGGACTTGGCCTTGCCGGTTCCGCCATCAGCAACTGCCAGACAGACTGGCTCGTAGCTTTGGTTGCTCTCGCTGTTGTTATCGTATTCAACATCTGGGGCAAAGGCATGATGAAGATTATCCCGATCATCCTCGGTGTTGTCGCTTCCTACATTGTCGCTGTTTTCCGTCACGATGTAGACTTCACACCCATCAAGGACGCAGCGTGGATCGGCTTCCCGATCAAGGGCGCCGCAACCGTATTCGGCGGTGTTGACTTCTCAAACAAGTCACTCGTAATCAGCGCCATTATCGCCATCGTTCCCATAGCTCTCGCTACAATGATGGAACACATCGGTGATATCTCCGCTATCTCCGCCACAACAGGCGAGAACTACATCAAGGATCCCGGTCTCCACAGAACACTCATGGGCGACGGTCTTGCAACAACTCTCGCTTCGCTCTTCGGCGGTCCCGCAAACACCACATACGGTGAGAACACAGGCGTTCTCGTTCTGACAAAGGTTTACGATCCGATGGTTATCCGTCTCGCGGCCTGCTTCGCGGCATTCCTTTCATTCTGCCCGAAGTTTGCGGCAATTATCGAAACCATCCCGGCCTCAACAATAGGCGGTATCTCATTCGTCCTTTACGGTATGATTTCCGCAGCCGGTGTTCGTAACATCGTTGACTCAAGAGTTGATTTCACAAACAACAGAAACCTCATAGTTGCAGCCGTTATACTTGTTACATCTCTCGGTCTCACAGGCGGCGCTTCATTCGCAATCGGTTCTGTTACAATCACACTCTCAGCTCTCGCAGTAGCATCTCTCGCAGGTATTATCCTCAACGCAGTCCTTCCGGGTAAGGATTTCGACTTCGAAGAGGATTCTCCCATAGACACGGGTGCATCTCTCTCATCTTCGGCAAATGCCAAAGATGTCCAAAAGACAAAGAAAGCAGCAGCAAAGGAAGCAGCTGCCGAAGATTAAGTTTTATATATCGGAGCACCTCAGCAATGAGGTGCTCCTTTTGAAAAACTTCGGAGGTACGGTATGGCTTTTCCCGTATTAAACGGAATGACAAAACTGCCGGGGCTTTGTGATGTGCATGTGCACTTTCGCGAGCCCGGGTTTTCGTATAAAGAAACGATAAGGACGGGCTCGCTTGCGGCAAAAGCCGGAGGCTTTACCGCCGTGTGCGCCATGCCCAACTTAAGCCCCGTGCCTGACAGCGTCGAACACATAAAACTTGAACAGGACATTATTGACAGAGACGCCTGCATTGGTGTTTATCCCTATGCCGCAATAAGCGTAGGTCAAGAGGGCAAGGTACTTTCAGATATTGAAGGCCTTGCGCCTTTATGTATAGCTTTCTCTGACGACGGACACGGCGTTTCCGACGACGGTCTGATGAGAGAGGCCATGCAGCGGGTAAAGGCCACAGGGAAGCTTATAGCGGCCCACTGTGAACTTTATCCGGGTGACTTCTCACCGGAGTCGGAATGGAAAGAGATAGAGCGCGACGTAAAACTCGCCGCGGCCACAGGCTGCAGATACCATGTCTGCCATATCTCAACAAAAGAGAGCGTTGCGATAATCCGTGATGCGAAAAAATCCGGCGTGGACATAACATGCGAAACCGCGCCGCACTATCTGACGCTCTGTGACAGAGACGTAAAAGACGAAGGCAGATTCAAGATGAATCCGCCGCTTCGCACTGAAAAGGACAAAGACGCGCTGATACTCGGCGTGATTGACGGCACAATAGATATGGTTGCCACAGATCATGCGCCGCACAGCGCGGAAGAAAAGTCCAAAGGTTTTGCAGGCAGTTTAAACGGAATAGTCGGTCTGGAGATCGCATTCCCGCTGCTCTACACAAAACTCGTTAAAACACAGATTATTACGCCGGAGAGACTCGTTGATCTTATGAGCACGAATCCCAGACAGCGTTTTGATATACCCCTCGGTGATGACTTTACTCTCTGGGATCTTGATGAGGAATTCATCGTCGACCCTTCAAAGTTTTTATCGATGGGAAGAGCTACACCGTTTGAGGGAGAAAAGCTCTGCGGTGTTCTCAAAGAAACATATTATTCAGGAATCTGACGGAGGAAAATATGAAAAGAACCGATTTGAAGAAAATTCTCATTATCGGCTCCGGACCGATTGTTATCGGCCAGGCTGCCGAGTTTGATTATGCAGGTACACAGGCCTGCCTTGCTCTTAAAGAAGAGGGCTATGAGGTCATACTCTGCAATTCAAACCCGGCAACAATAATGACCGATACAAGTATCGCCGACAAGGTGTATATGGAGCCGCTTACGCTTGAATACATTGCGAAGATTCTTCGCTATGAGAGACCTGACGCAATTATCCCGGGCATCGGCGGACAAACAGGTCTTAATCTCTGCATGCAGCTTGAGAAAAAAGGAATACTGAAAGAGTGCGACTGTCAGCTTATCGGCACCCCTTCGGAGTCAATAGAAAAAGCTGAGGACAGGGAACTCTTTAAAGAGATGTGCGAGTCCATAGGGGAGCCCGTAATTCCTTCGGAGATTACTTATAATCTTGATGAGGCGAAGGCCGCGGCCGAGCATATCGGCTATCCGGTCGTCCTTCGACCGGCATTCACGCTCGGCGGCACAGGCGGCGGCTTCGCCTACAACGAGGAGGAACTCCTCGAAGTCGGCAAGAATGCTTTCGCGATGTCACCTGTACATCAGGTCCTTATCGAAAAGAGCGTACGCGGCTATAAAGAAATTGAGTTTGAGGTAATGCGCGACGGTTCTGACCATGCCATCACAATCTGCGGCATGGAAAATGTTGACCCCGTCGGCGTTCACACCGGTGACTCCATAGTTGTCGCTCCGATCCTGTCTCTCAATGATAAGGATCTCAAAATGCTCAACGACAGCGCGATAAAGATTATCCGTGAACTCAAAATTGAGGGCGGCTGCAATGTTCAGTTTGCGCTCAATCCCGAGAGTTCAGAATACTTCCTTATTGAAGTTAATCCCAGAGTATCACACTCTTCAGCTCTCGCTTCAAAGGCTTCAGGTTATCCGATAGCCAGAGTCACTGCCAAGATAGCAGTAGGTATGACTCTTGAAGAGATACCCGTTGCAGGCGGTACTGCCGCAATAGAACCTTCGCTTGATTACCTGGTAGCAAAATTCCCGAGATTCCCGTTTGACAAGTTCTCATCCGCTCCGAACAATCTCGGCACCCAGATGAAGGCGACAGGCGAGGTAATGGGAATAGGCTCAACTCTCGAGGAATGCTTCTTGAAATCGGTTCGCTCCCTCGAGATTGGCGTCTGCCATTTCCATCTCTCAAAATTTGATTTCCTCTCAGACGACAACCTGCTTGAATACCTTGAAAGCTTCAAGGACGACAATATCTACGCCATATTTGAACTCCTCCGTCGCGGCGTGGATATAAAGAAGATTCACGAAGTTACTATGATAACAGAATACTTCCTAGAGTCCTTTAAACGCATTGTAGATATGGAGAAGAAACTCAAGGCGAATATCAACGATGTATCCGTGCTCAAAGAAGCAAAAGTCATGGGATTCTCAGATGAGTTTATAGGCAAACTCTGGAATCTTACCGACTATGATGTTTACAAGAAGAGAATTGAAAACGGTATCGTTCCGATCTTCAAGATGGTCGATACATTGCACACGGGCAAATACATCGCTTATCTCTACTCTTCATACACCGGTGAGAACGCGTCCAGACTTACCGACAAGAAGAAAATAGTTGTTTTAGGTGCGGGTCCCATCAGAATCGGCCAGGGCGTTGAGTTTGACTACTCGACCGTACACGCGGTACAGACGATAAAGCGCGCAGGTTATGAGGCCATCATTATCAATAACAACCCTGAAACTGTATCCACAGACTACACCACGGCTGACAAACTCTACTTTGAACCGCTCACACCGGAAGATGTAATGGCGATAATAGACTTTGAAAAGCCCGAAGGTGTCATAGCTTCCCTCGGCGGACAGACCGCCATCAACCTCGCACAGCCGCTCATGGACAGAGGCGTAGAGATTATAGGCACTGACTGTGAGGCGATTGACAGGGCAGAGGACAGAGAGAAGTTCAATGCCGTGCTCACATCGTTCGGAATTCCTCAGCCGCGCGGCACTGCCGTCACAAATATTGACGACGGACTGAAAGCCGCTAACGAGATAGGTTATCCCGTACTTGTCCGTCCTTCATTCGTACTCGGCGGCCGCGCCATGCAGATAGTGTCAACTGATGAGGACCTTACACACTATCTGAAGACGGCGGTTGAGATTGATGAGGACAAGCCCGTTCTCGTCGACAAGTATATCCAGGGCAAGGAACTTGAAGTTGACGCGATCTGTGACGGTGTGGATGTCTTCATACCCGGTATTATGGAACTCGTTGAGCGCACAGGCGTACACAGCGGCGACTCGATTTCCGTATATCCCACATTCAGCGTCTCTGACAAGGTCAAGGGAACCATTCTTCAATACGCCAAGGCCTTAGGTCTCGGAATTGGCATCAAAGGTCTTTACAACATCCAGTTTATCGTTGATAAGAATGACGATGTATATATCATCGAAGTAAACCCGCGTTCTTCAAGAACGGTTCCGTTCCTGTCAAAAGCCATGGGCTACAGTCTCGCGGATATTGCGACTGAAGTAATCCTCGGCAAATCTCTTAAGGAACAGGGTATA
>JAFYJR010000122.1 GCA_017538005.1 Clostridia bacterium
AAAAGATACACATACTTAAGTCTTGTATCAGATGAGGGAATAACTTTGCCGATAAAGTATGTTATTACCAGTACAATTAAAGCGGCAAGAAGTCCCTTTACGGTCAGAACCACATCGGGAAGAGCAATGTAGAGTCCCGGTATCAGACCGGAGGCGGCTGAAAAAGCAACATAGAGAACTATAGCCAGAGAGACAACGGGAATTATTGATTTTACGCACTTTTGCGTAAATTCATTCGGTCTTATGTCCTCTTCGGAAAAGTTCAGCTTCTTTTCAAGTTCTTCGTTTTCCATATTGCTCCTCCTTTCTGCGATAATGGAATAATTATAATCGATAAACATTGTATTTACAATACTGCTTTAACTTGTTAAAATATTACTGTAATTTTTTGGGCAGGAGGGAATGTTATGCCTAAAATGACAATCGCGCAGGATATTATCGATACCATAGCAAGCGTAAACGCGTTTCAGATTTTCCTGGTGCTGTCGATGCTTGTCTGCTGGACCGTAGTATACCTCACAATCATCATCAGGAACCACAAGGATAAGCTCGCGGTTATGCCGTGGCTCGCGCTTTCCATGAACATCTCATGGGAATTCGTCTACACCTTCGTAATCCCTTATCCTGATCCGAAGTATCGCCTGGGCATTCTCTTCTGGGTGCTTCTTGACGGCGTTATGTTTGTTCAGACACTGAAATACAGCAAAGAGGACTACAACAAGATCCTTCCGGGTATGGAGAAATACTATTATCCCGTAATGATAGGTATCTTCCTTGCATTCTTTGCGGCTGTATTCTCGACAAACTATCAGTGGACAACTCTGCCGGATCCCGCAGGACATTCAGCGTATATCATGAATCTCATGATGTCCTTCCTGTTCATCACACAGATTTTCCGCAGACCGGACACCATCAAGGGTATTTCCATCTGGGTTGCCATCTGTAAATTCTGGGGCTCACTCGCTCCGACAATTCTCGGTATGATTTACCTTCCGGGTTACTATCCGTTCCCGTACACACTCGGTATCATCACCGCCATTCTTGATGTTATCTACATTGTACTTGTCTACAAGCACTTCAAGAAACTCGGATACAATCCCTGGAACAGAAAACAGATTGCGGCATAATTTGCATAAAAACAACCCCGGTTCAGATGAACCGGGGTTTTATTTTTACATCCGTTCAGGCACTGTAATCTTCAGCATCGTAAGGACATTCGCAAGAACCGATTTTGTGCAGAGACAGAGATTAAGTCTCGCGTTTCTCAGATCTTCATCCTCCACATTACAGTGACAGGCATTATAGAACTTATGGAAGAGTGTCGCAATGTCTATGCAGTAGCGTGTGATTCGTGCGGGATCATAGGTCTTTGCGGCACAGATTATTTCATCCTCAAGCTCGGAAAGTCTCCTTATGAGTTCCCGCTCCTCGGGCTCAACGAGGAGTTTTAACTGTTCCTCCGAAGGGGCCGTTATCTCAATGCCTTCTTCCTTGAGCTTCCGTAAAATGCTGCAGATACGGGCATGCGCGTACTGGCAGTAATAGACGGGATTCTGCGAATCCTGACGCACGGCAAGGCCGAGGTCAAAGTCCATCTGTGAGCCGGCCTCACGGAGATTGAAAAGGAATCTGACGGAGTCAATGGGGACCTCGTCGAGCAGATCGACAAGGGTTATGGCCTTGCCGGAACGCTTTGACATCTTGACTACTTCGCCGTCCTCCATAAGCTTTACAAGCTGCATGAGTACCACATCAAGCTTGTCGCCGCCGAGTCCGAGCGCCTCAAGAGCGCCTTTCATCCTCGCGACATGACCGTGGTGATCCGCGCCCCAGACATCTATATTCTTCTCAAATCCGCGGTTAATCTTATTTCTGTGGTAAGCAATATCCGCGGCAAAATATGTCGGATTTCCGTTTGCGCGGACAAGTACATCGTCCTTGAGTTCAAGTTTCTCAATATCTTTATCGGACTTGCCCTGCGATTTCAGAAGCGCTGTCTGTACTTCCGTATTCTTGTACCAGAGAGCGCCGTCTTTTTCATAGGTGTATCCGCGCTTTGTGAGCTCGTCAATCGTCTCTTTTACCTGGCCGCTCTCGTGCAGAGTACTCTCATGGAACCAGGTGTCATAGACTATCCTGTACTTTTCCATTGCCGCCTTCATATTGGCGATATTTTTGGGAAGAGCATATGCAACAAGCGCGTCCCTGCGTACTTTTTCGTCTTCGCTTAAGTATCTGTCACCGTTGATTTCCGCAAATTCCTCAGCAAGTTTTACTATGTCGTCGCCGTGGTAACTGTCCTCGGGAAGTTCAACATCTTTGCCGAAGTGCTGCTGATATCTTATATCGAGTGACAGAGCGAACTTGTCTATCTGGTTACCCGCGTCGTTGATGTAAAACTCACGCTCAACTGTGTATCCGGCAAAATCCAGAACGGCCGCGAGGCAGTCGCCCAGAGCGCCGCCGCGGGCATTTCCCATGTGCATGGGACCCGTCGGGTTTGCGGAGACAAACTCGACCAGGACCTTTTTGCCCGCGCCGAAATCCGAGCGGCCGTATCTGTCACCGCTCTCCTCTATCTCCAGCAAAATGTCGGCATAGTATTTGTCAGAAAGGAAGAAATTCATAAAGCCGGGGCCCGCGACCTCAACTTTTGAAAAATATGTGCCGGCGAGACTTAAACTGCCGGCGATTTCTTCCGCAAGAGCACGCGGATTAGTGCCGAACGCCTTTGCGTTCACCATGGCGGCATTGGCTGAAAAATCGCCGTTTGAACGGTCCGCCGGCACCTCGACTTTAAATTCGCGAAGCCCCGGCTTTGCCGCGTTTATCACGGAAACAATCTGTTCCCTTGCCGCGTTTACGACTTTTGACATTACTTCTGCCTCAATTCTTTAACTTCTACTTCAAGTTCGTTTTCGGATACCTCTCCGCCCCCGATGTCGAGCGAATACGCGAAACTTAAATTTCCGCCTTTGTCATTCATCGCGGAATCAATCCGCTTGGCATAGACGCCCATCTCAAGTCTGCCGTAAGGGGTATCGTAGAAACAGTTGTGTCTCTTTCCCTTCTCAAGCAGGAAACTCAAGCCATAGTTTCCGCCTCTCGAAAGATGAAGCGAATCGGGACCCAGAACGGAGATATGTGTGGTCGTTCCGGCGAAATCACCTTCGTGTTCGTTGTATCTGATGACATAGCCGTCCTGCGCCACGGCAAAATCCCCATAGAGTTCTGTGGTACTCTCGGAAACCTCGCCCGCGACGATATGCCTGTCGTGAATTATAATCTTGTATTGTTCGTTTTTGTT
>JAFYJR010000123.1 GCA_017538005.1 Clostridia bacterium
AGGGCACAGATGTTGCCGGCAAGACTTTTGTTGTTTCCGGTTACGGAAATGTCGCCTGGGGCGCATGCAAGAAGATTGCCGAACTCGGCGGTAAGGCAGTAACACTTTCAGGTTCAGCCGGTTATGTCTATGATCCTGAGGGTATCACTACAGAAGAGAAACTTAACTTCGTACTTGAGATGCGTACGGTCGGCAAGACCACACTTAAGGATTATGCCGACAAGTTCGGTGCTCAGTTCTTCCCGGGCGAGAAGCCCTGGGGCGTAAAGGGCGATGTAGCGCTGCCCTGCGCGACACAGAACGAAGTTGACGCGAAAGAGGCCGAGCAGATCATCGCCAACGGCACGAAGTATTACATTGAAGTATCCAATATGCCCACAACAGAGGCAGCTCTTGAGGCTCTCCTGAAAGCCGGCGTAATCGTCGCGCCTTCGAAGGCTGTCAACGCCGGCGGCGTTGCAGTCTCCGGTCTTGAAATGAGCCAGAACTCAGAGCGTCTCGCATGGACGGCCGAGGAGGTCGATGCGAAACTCCACGACATTATGGTAAATATCTACAACCAGTCGGTAGCAGCCGCTGAAAAGTACGGTCTCGGCTACGACCTCATCGCAGGCGCGAACATAGCCGGCTTTGAGAAAGTCGCGGACGCCATGCTTGCACAGGGTATAATGTAGAGATATAATACAGGTAAAGACTGAAGGGCCTTGTAAGAGGCCCTTCTTTTACACGGAGGAAACTATGGCTAAAGTCGGAATGGTGTCTCTCGGCTGTCCGAAAAATCAGGTCGATACGGAGCTCATGCTCGCGAAACTTCAGGAGGCAGGTCACGAGATCTGCGGTGAAGTTTACGGGTGTGATGCCGTAATTATAAACACCTGCGCTTTTATTGAAGACGCGAAGCGCGAGGCGATTGACAATATCCTGGAGATGGCCGACTATAAGGAGGCCGGTGAGATAAAGAAGATTATCGTGACCGGTTGTCTCGCCGAGCGCTACAGGGAAGAAATACTTGAGGAAATACCCGAGATTGACGCTGTCGCGGGTCTGGGTAATAACGGAAATATCGTTGATATTTTAGAGCAGGTTCTCTCCTCGGACGAACCCGTCGTCGCCATAGGAGAAAAATCAGACCTTCCGCTTTGCGGACAGCGTCTCCTCACCACGCCCGAATACTGGGCTTATCTGAAGATAGCAGACGGATGCTCCAACAAATGCACCTACTGCGCCATACCGAACATACGCGGCCCGCAGCGAAGCCGCACTGTTGAGGACTGTGTTGAAGAGGCTCAGGCCCTCGCGGATTCGGGTGTGAAAGAGCTCATAGTCATAGCTCAGGACACGACCCGCTACGGCGAGGACCTGTACGGCGAGCCGCGTCTCGCGCAGCTTCTGACCGAACTTTGCAAAGTTGAAGGTCTTCAGATGATCCGGGTGCTCTACTGTTATCCCGAGAGGCTGACCGACGAAGTGCTTGATGTTATGGCGCGCGAAGAAAAAATCTGCAACTACATTGACCTGCCCATACAGCATTGCAACGGTGAAATTCTGAAGAAAATGAATCGCAGTGGAGACAGGGAATCCCTTACAAAACTCATAAATCACATACGGGAAAAACTGCCCGATGTCTGCATCCGCACAACGCTCATAACCGGTTTCCCCGGTGAGACGGAGGAGCAGTTTGAGGAACTTGCCGGGTTTGTCAAAGAGATGAAATTTGACTGCCTCGGCTGTTTCGCATATTCCGCGGAGGAAGGAACTCCCGCCGCAAAACTGCCCGAGCCGGTTGATGATGCTGTTAAAGTTCATCGCGGTGAGTTGATAATGGACTCGCAATATGTTATAGTTTTAGAACATAATAAGAATATGACAGGGAAAAAACTGAAGGTCATAGTCGACGGATACGATCCCTACACCGATATTTACGAGGGCCGTTCGTACCGTGAAGCGCCCGAGATTGACGGAAAGATAAACTTTGTCTCTGACAAGTCCCTTACCCCCGGCAGCTTTGTTGAAGTGACCATAACCGACTTCAACGAATATGACCTTATTGGAGAAGCCTGATGACCACACCGAACATCCTGACAATTTCACGAATGATAATAACGCCGATATTTCTGGCGTTCTTTCTCATTAAAGCAATTCCGTTTCACTACGCCATTGCTCTGGTGCTCTTTATCATCGGCTCTCTTACAGACCTGTTTGACGGCAAGATTGCCCGAAAGAGGGGGATTGTCACAAACTTCGGTAAGTTCGCCGATCCTCTCGCGGACAAGATGCTGACGACCGCGGCCATTCTCGGATTTGTCGCGGTTGACTACTGTAACATCTGGGTTCTGTTTATTATTCTCTTCAGGGAATTTGCCGTAAGTTCCATGCGTCTTGTCGCTGCAAGCGACGGCATAGTGATACCCGCAAATATGTGGGGTAAGGTAAAGACCACCATTCAGATGGTTGCAAGTATAGTAATAATGATTTTCCTTTCGGTTCGTTTTGACTTCGGTGTCGAGTCTGTCGCGGGCATAAGTCTTATCATTGCGAATGTTTTACTCTGGCTTATGGCTGCCGCAACCGCGATTTCCGGTATAGTCTACGTTATTCAGGGAACCAAGGTAATTGATTTTTCCAAATGAGGCGAAAACGATGAATCCTGTTTTTAAAATGCTTCAATACTTAAAAGAGGATATCAAGTGCGTAAAAGAGCGTGACCCTGCGGCCAGGGGCACGCTCGAGGTACTTTTTCTGTATCCCGGTCTTCACGCGATATGGTATTACAGAGTCGCGCATTATTTTCACAACAGGCACTGCTTCTTCATTGCCCGCGCCCTGTCCCAGCATGCCGCGAAGACGACCGGTATAGAAATACACCCCGCCGCGCAGATAGGTCACCGCTTTTTCATTGACCACGGTCACGGCGTCGTAATAGGTGAGACAACCGAAATAGGCGATGATGTCACCATATACCAGGGCGTAACGCTCGGCGGTACGGGTAAGGACAAGGGCAAGCGTCATCCGACAATAGGAAATAATGTCATAATAGGCGCGGGAGCGAAAGTGCTCGGTCCGTTCAAAGTAGGGGACAACTCCAACGTCGCGTCCGGCGCGGTTGTCCTTGAAGAAATTCCCGACAACTGCACCGCGGTAGGCGTACCGGCACAGGTTGTGCGACGCGACGGTGTCAGGGTTGACAACCTTGACCAGATAAATGTTCCCGACCCTGTCAGAATTGAACTTGACAGACTGGCTCAGGAAATTGATGATTTGCGAAAGAGCATAAACGAGGGTGAAAAGAAATGAAAATATATTCTACGCTCACGAGACGAAAAGAAGAGCTTGAAACGATAAAACCGGGCGAGGTAAAGATTTACGCATGCGGCCCCACAGTGTATAACTACATTCATATCGGAAACGCGCGCCCGCTCTGTGTGTTCGATGTTCTTCGCCGCTATCTCGAGTATCGTGGATATAAAGTGACTTTCGTTCAGAACTTTACCGACATTGACGATAAAATCATAAACAAGGCAAATGAGGAAGGCACGGACTATCTCACAGTTGCCAAAAAATACATTGAAGAATACTGGATTGACGCCAAGGGCATGAACATACGCCCCGCGGACATCCATCCCAAGGCCACGGAAAACATAGACGAGATTATCGAAATCATCTCCACACTTATAGAAAAAGGCCATGCCTATGCCGCGGAAAACGGAGATGTCTATTTTTCAACCAAGACTTTCCCTGAATACGGAAAGCTTTCACACCAGCCTCTTGAGGATCTTGAGGCGGGCGCCCG